>DEBL01000092.1 GCA_002348535.1 Deltaproteobacteria bacterium UBA2957
CGGAGCGTCCACCTTGGAGCTGAAGCGTGAAGCGATTCGTCAGGGCATGAAGACACTGCGCATGAGCGCACTGTCGAAGCTTTCAGAGGGAATGACCTCGATGGAAGAAGTCGTCCGAGCCACGGCACCGGACTAGGGATTACCGGTTGCATTTGGCGTAGAAACAGCGCTACACTTGCACGAGGCAGGGTGATTTATGGCAACGTTTGCATACGAAGGGCGGGCCGCCTCGGGTGAGACCCGCAGCGGTACGGTTGAGGCAGATAGCATCGAAGCGGCGCGCTCCCGACTGCGACAGATGCAGATAAGTCCGACCAGTGTTGCCAAGAAGGGCGGCATGATGGATGCCGAAATCAACATCCCTATGCCCAAGTTTTTGCAGGAGATGATGAAAGGAAAGGTCGGCACCAAAGACCTCGTGATCTTCACCCGACAGTTCGCCACGATGATCGACAGTGGGCTTCCGCTGGTCCAGTGTCTTGATATCCAGGCAAAACAGGCGCCAAACCCAGCATTTCGGGAGGAGCTTTCCACCATCAAGGATACTGTGGAGTCGGGGGCGACCTTTGCGGATGCACTGCGGAAGTACCCCGGGACCTTCGACGAGCTGTACCGAAACATGGTCGCAGCGGGTGAAGTCGGTGGTATCCTCGACACAATTCTGAATCGTTTGGCGCTGTACCTCGAGAAGGCTGACAAACTGAAGCGTCAAATCAAGGGTGCGATGATGTACCCCATCGCGACCCTCGTTGTCGCCGGTGTCGTTGTGGCAGTCTTGCTGCTGAAGGTGGTACCGACCTTCGAGACCATGTTCGCGGAGTTTGGATCGTCGCTGCCCGCGCCGACGCAGTTCGTCATTGACATGTCCAAGTGGATGCAGAGCAACTTTCTGTACATCGTCGGAATCATAGCGGGACTGTATTTCTTGTTGAAAACGGTCTACAACTCGCCAGCTGGTAAGTTCGCGATCGATAAGATTATGTTGAAATCGCCGGTGTTCGGTGAGCTGCTTACACGAGTCGCAGTCGCACGGTTCTGTCGAACCATGGGCACCATGATTTCGTCGGGGGTGCCCATCTTGGAGGCGCTTGAGATCTGCGGTCGAACGGCGGGAAACAAGGTCATCGAAAAGGCGGTCATGAAGGTTCGCGAGGGCATCGCAGAGGGGCGAACAATCTCGGAGCCGCTCACTGAAACCGGCGTGTTTCCTGAAATGGTTTGTCAGATGATTCACGTGGGCGAGGCCACCGGAGCCATCGACGTCATGTTGAATAAGGTTGCGGATTTCTATGAGGAGGAGGTGGACCAAGCGGTGGAAAACCTCACCAGCATGATCGAGCCCATGATTATGGTGTTCCTCGGTGTGGTGATCGGCGGCCTCGTCATTGCCATGTACCTGCCCATCTTCTCGATGGCATCCAGCATCGGTGGTGGTTGATAGTGAACTCTACGGCGCGACCTGCCGGCGATGTCGCGGTCGTCCGATACATGTTCACCAAGATTGTTCTCTTCTGCGGTTTGTTTGGGTCCGCCATTGCGCTGGCATGGTCGTACCAGCCATGGATCATGCTGACGCACAAGAATCTGTTTCAGATAGCCCTCGTGGTATTTCTGATTTGGGCCGTGAGTGCACAGTTAATCGAGCGTTACGGCGACCGTGCATGGTTTCGATGGGTGCAGTTGCTGTTCGACACCGTGGTTGTGACCACACTCGTCTGGTTGACGGACGGACCCAGAAGTCCTTTTTTCGTGCTTTATTTCATGAATATTGTGGCTGCAGCATGGCTGTTGCCGGGATGGGGCGCGCTATCCGTGGCAACCATCGACGCCATTGTGTTCATGATCACAACGGTGGTCGGACTCTACGGCTTCACGGATTGGGAAGTGTCAACGGGCGGTGTGCTCGTGTACACCGAGTCGACCCTGCGCGTGTTTTCTCTGTTTTTGGTCGGCATGCTCTCGGGAACCTTATCCGGTAGCCTGCAGCAAACGCGGTCGGCCTTGGCAGCGTCGGTGGAGGGGGTTGAGCAACTTCGGGCGGATCACCATGTCGTGCTGAACCAACTGGACTCGGGAATCGTCGTGGTGAACGAACAAGGGCTGATTCGTGCCCTCAACCCGGCAGCAGTTCGCATCCTCGGTCCCGTGAGTGAGCGCGCCTTGTCTGATATCCTGACGCCCCGAGATGACGTGTGGGAACAAGACTTCGTACTGAACGATGTGCACAAGGTTTTGGTCTGCAGTCGCCATGGGCTGGAACGGGGCGGCACGGTTGTGGTGGTGGAAGACATCACGAACTGGCGAAAGATGGAAGAGCGTGTGGAACGGGATGAACGGTTGGCCGCCGTGGGCCGACTTGCAGCGGGCCTTGCCCATGAAATCCGCAATCCACTGGCGTCCATCTCGGGCGCGGTTCAGATGCTGCAAGATGATGGAGAAGACGAGTTGCACGGCATCGTCTTGCGCGAAGTGGAGAACCTAAATGAACTCGTCGAGGATTTTCTCGACATTGCGCGACCGCTTCATCTTCGCACGTCACCCACAGACATAACGACCATCGTGCGCGACATCGTCGTCGCATTTGAACAAGACCCTCGGTATCAAGAGCGGGTCACCATTTCCGCAAGCATGGAAACCGTGCCTGTGATGATGCTGGATGCAAACCGTGTCCGACAGGTAGTGTGGAACCTCGTATTAAATGCTGCGCAGGCCACACCGGAGCAGGGTCACATCGAACTCAGAGTGCGTCCCTCTGGGGCAGGGATTGAAATCGATGTGGAGGATGAGGGGGTCGGAATTCCTCGGCTCCGGATGCAGCGCATCTTCGACCCTTTCTACACTACACGGAGCGGTGGGACGGGGCTGGGCCTTGCAAATGTTGACCGCATCGTTCGCGCGCACGAGGGCGAGGTCCGTTTGCGCAGCCAACAGGGCGAAGGAACATGCTTCACGCTCCATTTTCCAACCGATGCAGAGTCGGCTACGCTGGAACCAACGGTGGGGCTTGGATGAGGCGAGACAGGGTCATAGTGGTCGACGACGAGTTGTCGATGCGTCGAATGCTCAGCATTCTTCTCGAGCGTTCCGGTTACGAAGTGGAGGCCGTTGCGAGTGCCGAGGACGCGCTCGCTCGTTTCGATGACTGGTGGCCTGATCTGGTCGTCACCGATCTGAACATGCCCGGGATGCACGGCATCGATTTGCTTAGCAAAGTGAAGGAGCGTGCGGCGAGGGAAGAGCGGGACGTCGAGGTGGTTGTGGTCACGGCATATGGGTCGACGCGTACAGCCGTCGATGCCATGACCAAGGGGGCGGCAAACTACGTTCTAAAACCGTTCAACAACGCTGAGTTGAAGATGGTGGTTCGCCGTGCGCTTGGCCGCCGGGCGCTCGAGGCAGAAAACCGGATGCTGAAGGCACAGCTGCGCGACCAGTATCACTTTGGAAATCTCATCGGCTCATCAGAGCCCATGAATCGGGTTTATGAACTGATCGATCGCGTCAAGGACACACGCATTAACTGTTTGGTGGTTGGCGAGAGCGGGACTGGTAAGGAAGTGGTTGCGCGCGCAATTCATTTCAGCGGAAGCCGTGCTGAGGGCCCGTTTGTGCCCATTAACTGCGGTGCGATACCCGAGGCACTGGTTGAAAGTGAACTGTTTGGACACAAGAAAGGCTCGTTCACCGGTGCGGTAAAAGACAAAAAGGGGTTGGTCGCGAGCGCCGATGGGGGCACTCTGTTTCTCGATGAAGTCAACTCCTTGCCGCTCTCCGCCCAAGTGAAGCTCCTCCGAGCCATCCAAGACCGACGCTTCATGCCGGTTGGGGGAACTTCAGAGGTCGAGGTTGACGCTCGCATCATCGCTGCGAGCAATGCAGACTTGGAAGCGATGGTGGCAGAAGGAAGCTTTCGCGACGATTTGTACTACCGTCTGAATGTCGTGCAGATCGGCCTACCGCCTCTTCGTGAGCGGGCAGCAGATGTGCCCAGCTTGATTCGACACTTCGTGAAAAAGTTTTCAGCCGATTACGATCGGGGAGACATACAGGTCAGCCCCGATGCCATACGGGCGCTTCAGGCTTGGCACTACCCTGGCAATGTCCGAGAACTCTCCAACATAATCGAGCGTGCGGTGGCGCTGTGTCGGGAGGCCATGGTTCACCCGACCGACCTCCCAGACAAGCTCGTTGATGGGGGCCACAAGCCGTTGTTGCTCGCCACTGAGGAGTTCCCAGAGGAAGGCGTTAACCTTGATGGAATGTTGGGACAGGTAGAACGACGTTGGCTGGTAGCGGCACTGGAAGAGGCCCATGGCAACAAAACCGAGGCCGCCAAGAAACTTCAGATGAGTTTCCGTTCGTTCCGGTATCGGTTGGCCAAGTTCGGACTGGACGATCTTGTGGCTGAGTGAGTTGGCATAGTTTTTGCTCCAACTTTTAGTGCTTCTTTGGGAATGGAAGCATCAAAGGAAGAGCATAATGGCCCGGCGGCAGCCACGATACGGATTTTCAGTCATTGAACTTATGGTTCTAATGGCGTTGCTCTGCATCGCGGCTGCCATCGGTGTCCCAAATTTTGTTGAGATGCAGTACCGGGCTCAACGTGCCGAGGTGCCCGCAAACCTCGAAGGAATCCGCTATGCGGCCATCGGCTATCAGAGCGCCCATGGACGACTGATTTCGGAGGAAATCCCTCGACCGGATGCGTTTCCGGGGCAGCGCGAGCGCCCATGGAAGGCGGGCAGCGGGTTTGACGACCTCGGATGGGAGCCGGAAGGCAAGGTACGCGGTTCCTATGCCATCGCGACAACGGCGCAGGGTGGATTCACGGTCAAGGGCTTTTGCGATGTCGATGGCAACGGTGAACAAGCCGTATTTGAAGGTACGGAACGCCAGCCTGTAGAGCCGCGATCTGATTCGTTCGTCTATTGAACGTGAGTTTCGGAAGGTGTTGGCATGTCAACATTTTCAGTCTTTGCGCCGATGCGCTGACAAAAAAT
>DEBL01000256.1 GCA_002348535.1 Deltaproteobacteria bacterium UBA2957
CAATCGGGCATGGCAGCGGAAGCGGCCCCGCTTTCATCTGCAGTCTCGGATGCCGTTCTCGTCGATCGCATGCACCTCGATCTGAAGGCGGGCTTAAAAGAGCTAATCGAGGGGGACCCCAACCTGCCCTCGACACTCAGCAGACTGGCGGAGACTGACACCAACCCTGCGCGGCTGGCGGACCGAATCGTCGCAAACTTGACGATTCCGTACGAAGATTACCTCTCATTTCTGAGTGAACCCAGCGTCGACCAACGCATGCAGATGGCTGTCGAATTTCTGTTGAAAGAGCGCGAATATAGAACGCTCCGCAACGCCATTCAGCAGCGCACTCATGAGCGCCTCGACAAGCAGCAACGCGATTTCTACATTCGTGAACAGATCCGCGCACTCCGGGGTGAATTGGAGGGAAACCCAAATGGTACCGATGAAGCCGACCGCTTGGAGGCCCGGATCAACGCGGTGGGAATGCCCGACGAGACCCTCGAAGAGGCACTAAAAGAAGTGACTCGAATGCGGCGAATGCCTCCCGATGCAGCGGAATACAACGTGGCCCGCACCTGGCTCGATTGGCTGGCCAACATGCCGTGGTCTAAATCCACAGAAGACTCCAGAGACCTCGCGGCTGCCCGCGCTGTACTGGACCGTGACCATGACGGTCTCGAGCGCGTCAAAGACCGGATTTTAGAGCACCTCGCGGTCACCCAATTGAACCCGAACGGCAAAGCGCCGATTCTGTGCTTCGTGGGCCCGCCGGGCGTCGGCAAAACGACATTGGGGCAAAGCATAGCGAAGGCGCTCGGTCGGGAGTACCAGCGCGTAAGTCTCGGCGGTGTCAAAGACGAGGCGGAAATACGCGGGCATCGGCGCACCTATGTTGGCGCCCTGCCCGGCCGACTTATCAATGCGATTAAACGAGCCGGGAGCCGGAATCCCGTAATTGTTCTCGATGAAATCGATAAGCTTGGCGCCGACTTCCGCGGCGACCCGACCAGCGCCCTCCTCGAAGTGTTAGACCCGGAGCAAAACAACGCCTTTGTCGACCATTATCTCGACGTTCCATGGGACCTCAGCCACGTTTTATTCGTGTGCACGGCAAACATGGCGGACCAAATCCCTTCCGCTCTCAACGACCGACTCGAAATGATCGAAATCTCTGGGTACATCCAAGAAGAGAAAATTCAAATCGCGGTGCAACATTTGCTGGCGAGATTGCAGCAAGAGCACGGCCTAACCGGCGAACAGTTCAGCGTTTCTGAGGCGGCGATTTCGCACATCATCGAGGCATACACCGCTGAAGCCGGAGTTCGAAATCTCGTTCGTGAGCTGGCGAAGCTTCACCGTAAGGCAGCCCGCAGAATCGTCGAAGGCCACACCGAACCAATTCGAATCGAGTCAAAAGAAGATGTGTTCGCGATGCTGGGCGCACCGCGTCACATTCCCGAAATCGCCGAACGCGTCGATGTCCCCGGTGTCGCCTTGGGGCTCGCGTGGACCGCTGCCGGTGGAGATATTCTGTTTATCGAGGCCACGTCGCTACCCGGAGCCAAGGGCCTGAAACTCACCGGATCGCTCGGTGATGTCATGAAAGAGTCGGCAGAGGCCGCCATGAGTCTTGTGCACTCGATGCACGCCACGCTCGGAATCGCGAAAGATAAGGTCGATCAACGCGCCATCCATGTTCACGTTCCTCAGGGTTCAATACCGAAGGACGGGCCCAGCGCCGGGGTCACCATGGTGACGGCAATCGCAAGCTTACTGACCGGGCGAGAGGTTCGGCCCTATGTGGCGATGAGCGGCGAGATCACCTTGCGGGGGAAGGTTTTACCCGTGGGCGGCGTGCGGGAGAAAGTTCTCGCTGCCCGCAGAGCGGGGGTCAAGACTGTGCTGCTCCCGAAGCACAACGAGAAAGATTTGGTCGACGTGCCGGAGAAACTCCGCACCGACATCGACGTTCAGTTTGTCGAGCGGGTCGAAGACGTCTTAGAGGCCGCTTTGGCGCCCGACTAGTCGCATTCAGGGTCCATCGGATTTAGGGCAGCAAACCGCTCGATTAGGGTTCGGCTCTCATCATCAATCGACCGAGGAACGGCGACCTCTACGCGTGCATGCCAGTCATCGCCGGCAGCACCTTGCCCTTTCAGTCGGAGCATCTTTCCACTGGATGTGCCTGGCGGTATGGACACCTTGACTTCACCGGATGGGGTCTCGACCCGAACGCGTCCTCCCAAGATCGCCTCCACCACGGATATCCGCACTGTACCGGTAGAGGGTGCATGGGGCGTCGCGCTGTGACGACCATCAGACTTCGGCGGTGGTGAGCCCGGGTCGGTATCCCGACGAGGATGGTGGGTACCCGACTCCTCCGTAACCGTGATTCGACATACGAGGTCTGCGTACATGTTGTTCCGCTTGGAGAAGTTCCCCATGCGAGGCTCCCGAAGCACATCGCCTGTGCATGTCTTTGGAGGGACTCGGAGGTCGTAAATCTCCGCGTAGTTGTACACGTTGACTCCATCGCTGCTCCGCCGGAGCCGATTGTATTTCACGGTAACCGTACCGCCCAAGCGCCCGACTCGCCCGGGCACCTCTACCGGTACAACAACCTCAGCATCATCCGCTTCGCCGCGCTGGGGCTTGACCTTTTTCGCGCCAAATCCAAAGTCGGCTGTTGCCGAGCCTGGATCTGCAAAAATGTCGTCCAACGAAACGTCGGCCGTCTGATGCCTCGATGACCGGCCTGCGCCTGCTTTCTGGTGGCCAGAGAACCCATCCCACCCCCCTGGAGGCCGCCAGTGGGTTTTGATGTGCGACTTGGATGCCTTCCGGGCCGGTCGCGAGACTTGGCGGTCGTATCGAGCACGACGCTCAGGGTCAGCAAGCGTCTCGTAGGCTTCTCGAATGCGACCAAACTGGGCTGCGGCCTCGGGGTCTTCGCCGGCGACATCCGGATGACAAGACCGGGCCAGTCTCCGAAAGGCACGTTTGATGTCATCTGAGGCCGCATCGGGCTCGACACCGAGAATCCGATAAAACTCGCCAATGATCGCCATGGATGAATCCCCGTAGATGCGGGTTGGATAAGTGCTGTAGGGATGATACCTCTACATATATAAAGATAACGATCCGAATCTAATTGCATCTCACCTCGTCACCGAGGCACCAACCGTCAACCCACGAGATATATTCACTACTGAAAGGGCCTCGAGGCAAAAGTCTTGACGAGTCCACACCTCACCCGCTACCGTGATTCAGTAGAACCCAAGCCACGCCCATGCCCAAGTACCAAAACCCTTCCGGCCTCGCCTGCTCTTTCTGCCACAAGCCTCAGCGCGAAGTGGATAAAATCATCGCGGGTCCGAACGTATACATCTGCTCTGAATGCATCAAGTTGTGTTTGGACATCATTCGAGAGAACGCACAATCAAAGCCCATCTCATGGGGCCATCAAAAGGTTCCAGCGCCCTCGAAGATCAAGAGCTTCCTCGACCAGTACGTCGTTGGTCAAGACATGGCGAAGCGCAAGTTGGCCGTGGCTGTATACAACCACTACAAGCGTCTCGAAGCCAACCAGAAGGTCGAGGGGCAAACGGAAGAAGGCGACGTCGAGATCCAAAAGTCGAACGTGCTTCTCATCGGCCCAACCGGTACGGGCAAAACGCTGATTGCGCGGACTCTGGCACGATTCTTAGACGTGCCATTTGTGATCGCTGATGCCACTACGCTCACCGAGGCCGGCTACGTCGGCGAAGACGTTGAAAACATCGTTCTCAACCTCTACCAAGCCTCCGGGAACAACATCGAACGCACCGTTAAGGGCATCGTGTACATCGATGAGATCGACAAGCTGGCCAAAAAGAATTTCACCAGTTCTGTCAGTCGCGACGTCTCGGGTGAAGGCGTCCAGCAGGCCCTGCTGAAAATCATCGAAGGTACCATGGCGAACATTCAAGTTCGCGGCTCGAAACGGTTGCCTAATCAGGAATACCTGCAGGTCGACACCAGCAACATCCTGTTCATCTGCGGTGGATCGTTCGAAGGATTGCAGCAACTCATTGAAGAACGCATGGGTAAACGCTCCGTCGGGTTCATGGCCGAAGAACAAAAAAATGAAATCGAGCGTGAACTCGAAATCTTGCAACGCGTGACACCCGGCGACCTCGACCGTTTCGGATTGATTCCCGAGTTTATCGGTCGCTTGCCCGTGCTTGCCGTGATGGACAACTTGGGCGTTGAAGACTTGGTTCAAGTATTAAAGGAACCAAAGAACTCGCTTGTCCGCCAGTATGAAAAGCTGTTCAAGTTCGAGAAGGTCAAGCTGTCGTTCACCGATGAGGCGCTCATTGCGGTCGCCGAAAAGGCTGCGACCCGAAAGGCCGGTGCGCGTGGACTTCGAACAATCCTTGAAAAAGTCATGCTCGATGTGATGTTCGACATTCCAAGCGAGGACAACATTCGCGAGGTGGTGATCACCCAAGAAGTCATTGAAGACGGCGCTGACCCGGTCATCGAACTGGTGCGCGATTATGGGGTGCCGGGCTGAAAACCGGATTCCTGATTTCTTCGCCTCAAATGCGCGACCCTTGGTTCGAGCGCACCTTAATCTTGTTGTGTCAGCACAATGATGAAGGTGCCTTGGGGCTCATCATCAACCGGGTCGGCGACGTCGACCTTGAGGAAGTCATTGCGCGTCTCGCGGAAGACCATGGTGATTTCGGCTCTCTCTCCGATGGGTCACAGAAGACTTGGTGGGGTGGACCAGTCGGCGACGGTGCCGGATTCGTCTTGTTTGCCGGCTCGGTTTCGACCGACGAAGGGTGGACAGTCGGGTCGATAGCCATTTCGCCTTCGGTGGAGCGACTCGACAACCTAATCCGCAGTCAACAACATTTTGAGTTGGCGCTCGGCTATGCCGGCTGGGGCCCTGGGCAGTTGGCCCAAGAGGTTGAAGAGGGGTCATGGATCTTCGTCGATGTTGAGCCGGAAATCGTATTCGATACGCCAATGGAAGAGCGATATGAAAAGGCACTAGCCCAGTTGGGACTCACGCCCGACATGGTCTGGATGCAACCCATCAACGAGTAGTCCTGTGCGCGAGCTGACCTTCACTCATACCATCGGCGCCGGAGCTTTCGGAACAGTGTACAAGGCCGAACTGTCCACGGAACAGGACTTTCGTCGCCAAGTCGCGGTAAAAATCATCTCTGGCGACCATGCCGAGAAGGAAATGTTCCTCACCCGCATGCGTGACGAGGCTCGTTTGCTCGGACTGCTCCAAGGAGACCACATTCTGCGCGTGCTTGACCTCCTATCACTGAATGACCGCGATGCGATCATCATGGAGTACATCGACGGAGTGGACTTGGCCCATGCAATCGATGCTGGGCAACCGCCTCCTCTTCGCGCAGCCATGGAAATCGGAGCCATCGTCGCCGACACCCTCGACCGGGCGCACTCTGCAGTCCATCCAAAGAGCGGCGAACCACTCGGCGTAGTGCATCGAGATGTGAAGCCGGCCAATGTCATGCTCACGGCTTCTGGAAACCTCAAGCTTCTCGACTTTGGTGTGGCGCAGGCCAAGTTTGCCGCCCGGGAGAGCCAGACTGGACAAATGGTCCTCGGCACCCTGAACTACATGGCCCCCGACTACATAATTTCCGGTGAGGTCACACCCGCAATAGACGTATACGGTTTGGGACTCACGCTGTTTGAACTGTGCACAGGCGAGGTGTTTGGGCAGCCAACTCTGCGGGAGGATCGCCACAACCTCCGGCTCGCCGAGCGTCTCGAGCGAATCGGACCCAATCAGCCGCAGCTTTCAGCGCTGCTCTCTCGGATGCTCCACTGGTCTCCTGAAGAGCGCCCATCATGCACCGATTGCGCTCAGGCTCTGCTGCAGTTGTCTGATGCTTCACACGGCGCAGGACTTCGACGCTATGCCTCCAGCGTGATTCCAACGCTGCTGCACGCCCGCGCGCCCCAACCCGATCGTGAGGGGCTCTTGGGTACCACAGTCCAAATTGGCATGAACAATCTTGCGTCCATGCTGGCCCCTCAATCCGCGTCGCCGCCAACCGGTGAGCCCGAGGTCCCGACTGAACAGACCGGCACCAACGAAACAGACGAGGCCGTCACTACGATCTCAAGCCGGGGCGCGATCGAAGACCGCGTCAAACCAGCGAAGTTTGTCGAGAGCCGCGATGCGCAACCCGCTACCCCGGACAACACGCATGCCTCAAGTGTCCACAACAGCACACCAGGTCAGACCGCCTCACGAGCAGCACTGCGAGGCGTTATGTTTGGCGGACTGGTTGGTTTGCTTGCAGTCGGTGTTCTCGCCGTCGTACTCTTCTATATCTTCCCCCCAACCAATCTCCCCTGACTTCCCCTCCCCCACCCGCTCTACAGAAAAACTATGAAAATCTGGTCCCTCATGGCGATCGGTCTGCTTGTGTTCTCCACCTCATGTGACGATCACACCGCTTCCACGGATGCCGGCCACAAGTCCAACCCCGTAACCCCAGTTCCGCCCAAAGTTCACGATGTGCTGCACACCATCGAGAAAGGCGAGACCTTGGGCGTGATTCTGGAAAACGTAGGCCTGAACGCCAATGAAATCCGCGCCGCCGCCAAGGATGTCTACGATCTCGCCAACCTCCGGGCGGGTCGCACCGTGACCTTCAAGGTGAGGTCGGGAGAGTCGACGCCGCACGCTGTCCTGTACCCGATCGATGAAGACTCTACGGTCACAGTAGAGCGTGGTACCGACGGCTGGGCCGCTCGCATCGATACCATTGAATACCAATCACGCGAAGCGATCCGAAGCTTTACCGTCGAGAGTACACTGTGGGGAGCGGCCACCACTGAAGGCCTGCGGGCACGAGACATCATGCAACTCGCTTCAGTCTTCGAGTTTGACGTCGACTTCAACACCGAGCTGCGGGCAGGCGCTACCGTGAAAATGGTTATTGAGGAGTTGTACCTCGACGGTCGATTCGCCAAGCTCGGCACCCCGTTGGCGGTCAAACTGCAGAACGCGGGGGACAACTTCATCGCGCTCCACCACACCGACTCTGACGGCGAATCCGGCTACTTCGACTCCAAGGGCGTGGCTCGAAAAAAGGCATTTCTGCGCTCTCCGCTTACTTTTTCAAGGGTCACAAGCGGCTTTAACCCTCGGCGCTACCATCCCGTTCTGAAAACGCGACGCCCCCACAACGGAACCGACTTTGGCGCCCCAACGGGCACCCCAATTCGGGCCTCCGGGTCCGGCAAGGTCGTCTATGCTGGTCGAAATGGTGGCCACGGAAACTTCGTCAAGATTGACCACCCGGGACCGTATGCTTCCAGTTACTCTCACATGCACAAGATTCGTGTGAAGAAGGGTCAAAAAGTAAAACAGGGGCAAGTGATAGGAACGGTTGGTTCCACGGGAATGTCGACTGGGCCCCACCTCCACTACCAGTTCTGGAAGCATGGCAAGTTTGTCGACCCGATGAAAATCAAGCTCCCGCGAAACCAAACGCTGTCGGACGCCGAAATGCGGCGATTCAAGACGAAGCGAGACGCGTGGGTCGACCAATTAAACGATCCGGCTCCTGTGGCGATGACGGACGATTCACCCTCTGAGCAGCCCTGAGGCTACGATGCCCCTATGAGCCTTTGGTTTTTGCTCGTAGCGATGGCTTATGGGGAAACACCTCAACCCGTTTGGGTCCAAGCGACCGGACCTCGAGAGGTTCAAACCCTGCGCGACTTGGGTCTTGGATTCACCGAAACGCAGCAAGGGCCGTGGTGGCTCATGCATGGGGACGCACCCCAAATTCACCGTCTTCAATCTTCGCCGCTTAACTATCGGATGGCGGAGCCAGTGGCCCCGCGCAAAGATGGTTACCGCAGTGCACAGGCCATGGAAGACGCCCTCACTGCACTCGCCGACAACCACTCCGACATCGCCGAGATTGTTGATATCGGACATTCAGAAGCCGGGCGTCCACTTGTCGCTGTCCGACTCACACGCAGCGAGTTTCCGTCCCGAAGCATTCGCATTCTCGGTGCTCACCACGGAGACGAGACGGCCAGCGCAGAGGTGACCTTTCGTGCCGCGGTCGATCTGCTTGAAGACCCGTCTTTGAGCCATATTCTCGACGAGAGCGAGATTTGGATTGTGCCCCATGTCAACCCAGATGGGATCGAGCTCAATCGGCGCTACAACTCAAATGGCGTCGATCTCAATCGAAACTACGGAGAGGAATGGAGTGCCTCGGAGTTCCGACCCGGAACGGGCCCATTCTCTGAATCCGAAACCCGAGCCATTCGTACGTTAGCCGACCATATTTCCTTCGGACTTGGCCTTTCTGTCCACTCGGGTGCGACCAACATCGGGTGGGTGTGGAACTTTACGACGGACCGAACGCCAGACGACCGCCTGCTCGGCTACCTCGCCAACAGTTACGCAGAATCATGCACGACACCCGGCTTTTACACCACCAACGGGGCGGACTGGTACATCACAAACGGCGACACAACGGACTGGTCTTACGGTCGCCACGGCACCCTCGATTTCACGCTCGAAGTGAGCAGCGTCAAAAGCCCGGGCGCTTCGGCGATGGAGGTCGTCCTTGATGAGCATGCCGATGCCATCAGTGATGTCTTGGAGTGGCCTTGGTGGGTCACTGGACGGGTCATCGATGCCGAAACGGGCATGGGGCTGAAAGCGATGGTCCAAATCGAGGGGGTCCACTTCACAACATCTGACTTTATGGGCCGATTCTCTCGTCCGGTGCGCATGGGCGACTGGACCCTAACTGCGTCAGCTCCAGGCTACGCAAGCCAGACTCGCAGCATGAATGCCACGGATGAGCCCATAGTTCTGAGCCTTGAACCCGACAATATGGGCTCACCCAATCCGGTTGAATCAAGGCATGTCGACGCTACAGGACGGTTCGAGTTGCGGTCCCCTGCCAGCACTGTGCGGCTTCTTCGAATTGGTCACGAGGCTGTGTCAGCCACCGGTTCGGGTACGGTGTGGAGCGTCGACCACGAAACCATGGCTCCCGGACCTTGGAGCCTCGAGATTGATGGCCAAGTATCGAGGAATGCTCTTTTTCTGATCGATACGTCTGAAACCCGTGTGATCGAAGTGAGCACGATCGACGAGGCACTCTCCCTGACCATTGAGGGTCTTGGCCGCGGGACTCGTGTGTGGGGAATCTGGGAGGAAGCCCGAAATCCCGTGGAACTGACCGTGGAGCGAGTCGCCAATGAAACGATTCACGTGGGCGGATTGCCAGACCTAAGTGAAGAGGAAGAAGTTGACCTGCTGGTGTGGAGCCATGGGGCCCAAATTGGAATCGCGAATCTGACCCCGCCCATCACCGATACCGACGACGCTTCAACCTCCGATACCGGCGATGGCGACTCAGCACAGCCCAATACAGCGCCCGATGAGCCTCCAGCCGCGATTGCTTCGGGTCGGGGTAAGCTGAGGGCAAGCGCCTGCAGCCATTCCGGAGAGTACCGTGGCTGGACGTGGTTGGTTACCTTCCTCGTCTTCGGGTGTAGAAGGAGGAGTTCATGATGCGTATCCATCGACTTTGGGTTCTTGGGGCCTTGGTGATCTCGTCGGCCTGCAGCCGGGAATCAATGTATGGCGAAGATGACTTCTCCCAGAACGTCTATGACTCATTCGCAGACTGCAATGACGCGGAGATCAAGCGTCTTGCAATGACCCACAACATTCAGACCGCATTCGGGCGCTGCGGTTCAAACCGTTTCTCCCACTTTTCGTGGTCACCGGATGGCGTACATCTGTATTTCCAGCTCACCCACGGTGCACACATCCTGAATGGCGACGAAAAAACCATCACCACGGTTCCTACAGAAGGACCCACCTCAGGAGCTGCGTGGCTCACAAAGAATGTGTTGGCCATTCCCCTGCCCGCGCCCGAGGGTGGGACGGAAGAAGTGATCGCCCTGTACGACCATGCAGGGCTTACACTGGACCAAAAACCCATTCCGGTTCGCGCCCCGCAAGACTTGACCGCAATCAATGAGGGAACGTCATTGATGTTCACAGCCTTGGACCAAGACGACGTTCGGCGGCCTTATGAGATGACGGTAGCCACGGGTGAGACCACGCGGTCCCTTCCATGGATCGACCAAGAAGTAGAGCGGATCGCGGTCAATGAATCCGCCAATGTCGTGGCTTGGAGCACCAAGACAGACACCGAACTCGTCGCGCTGGACTCCGGCGAAAGCATTCAACTCTTCGCCGATGTCACCCGTGCCGTTCCTCATGATGACAATCGATGGATCATCTTGGAAACTCTCGGGGCTGAAATTAGTCACTTCGACCAACGAAGCTGGAATGAGTTGTCCCCAAAAGCCCGACAGCGCGAACTGGCGCGCCAAAAGAAATGGGCGGAGCGCCAACCCGATTGGGTCGAGATGACGACCCGACCACCCGAGATCCAACTGTATGACCGTGAGAGCAGTAAGCGCTTTCGGATCACAGCCTTCTGGGGAAATGAAATCGAATGGTATCCACATCGAGGGCACTACATTGCCTTCATGATGTGGGGAATCGAGGGCAAACAGCTGAATCGAAACGTGGGGCTCACGTCGCTCGCCGAACGCATACGGATGCTGAATGCCGGCCAAATCCCCTTGGGCGTCGAGGCCATCACGGCAGAGGATTGACGGTTGCCTTACCGACGAAATGATTGAACTTTGGGTATGCTGTAGGTCCTCATGGGAGATCAATGGCCTCGGACCGTGACCAACTCATCCTTGAATACTACCCAATGGTACGCCAAGTGGCGTATCGGATGGCTAGACGTTTTCCCCAGTGTGTCGATGCTGATGACCTCGTAAACATCGGCATGATCGGCTTGATTGACGCGGTAGACAGGTACCAAGCCGACCGTGCGCCCTCCTTCGCGGCGTATGCACGCATACGCGTGCAAGGCGCCATCGTTGATGAGATGAGAAAGAACGATTGGGTTCCAAGATCGGTCCGCGACCGTTCCGCAATGATAGAACGGGCCCGAAACAGCCTCAAAGAAAAGTTGGGTCGCGATCCAACGTCGGCAGAAATCGCAGACCTGCTCGGGGTCGACATCAAGCGCCTTCGGGAGTTGGTACAAAACGCAAATATTCGCACGCTTGTGAGTACAGAAGAAGGCGGCGAAGACAACGTTACCGTTGGCGATCGGCTGAGCCACGACGGCGAAGACCCAGAAGAAATTGCAGCACGGCATCACATTGCCGCCATCGTTCGCGGAGTCATCAATCAGCTTCCCGAGCGGGAACAGTTGATTGCGGAAATGTACTACTTCAATGACCGCACCTTCAAGGAAATTGCTGAGGCACTGAGCGTGACCGAATCTCGTGTGAGCCAACTCCACACGCGCATGAAGAAGCGAATTCGGGAACTGATCTCTGAGGAGTTGGTCGACCCCTCTACCTGAGGCACGCTCGAAGGCGATCTGCCGTGTCGGTGGTGAACGATACATCGGCACCGCTCTGCTCGCCACAGACGCGTTGTCCATTCAAGAGCACACAGGCATCCACAACGGTGCCATCGGGCGGCCGTGGTCCACTCGCCCCAAAACGGCAGTGTGTGGAACCCCTGTAGGAATCAACGCCAATGTGAAATGCGGCCACACGTGTGTCGTAGCGGCTGGCGACGGCATCTCGATAGCGTGCGAGGCCTTGGAGAATCGGTGAGACTCCCGAGAGGACATCTTGTTCCGAACCCACAAGTTCGAGGCCGGTGTTGGGCAGCAGGCGCAGAAGAATCCGCCCAATGTGCCGCTGGGAGTCAAACGAGACATATACATTGGCCGGCGGGATGACATACGCCGCCAAATCTCTTCCCAGTTGCTCGATTGCAGGCTCGTCGGAGAAGAAGCTCTGATGCAATGGTGACAACCCTTCCCAAATCAACACGACCGGCACCGCCATGTTGTTGGACTCCGGCACCGGAGCAGCCTTGACCGAGACGCTAGGTTGAGAGCCTTCAGACGGCTCTGCGACCGCCGATGACTTTGCTGTCTGGGCCACGGATGTCACGGGCACATCCACGTCGGGCGCGCACCCGAACGCCCCGATCAGAAGCAGAAACACGAATCTCAGCTGAGGAGGCCGTGTCGTTTCTTGACTTCCTTCATCGCCTTCGACATCGCGATTTCGTAGTCAACCGTGCCCTCACGCACGTTGGCAATCTTCGACCGCGCTTCTTCCCGCAGAGCGCGCTCATCGACGTCGTGTGCACGAAGGATTTCCATGATGGCCTTGTAGATTGCCTTGTCCTCGCCGTAGACCTCCTCGACAAAGTTCGAGATCATGAAGTTTTCGGTGAACTGACGTGCAAGGTATCGCTCCACATCATCGCCGGTCGGATGACCCCAATCTTGAGCCATTCGAGACCGGGTCCGCCCATATTGATCGTAGGGCACGCCATGGTTCGCCATGTGCTCCTTGACAGCATCACGCAAGGAAAAGTCACGGCGAGAATATTCTTCCATTATCGCGACAAGGTCGAGTTCCGCCTCGGTGCGATTTTCAGGCTCTACCTCGAGGGCGCCGCTGTTGACGAGCGACTCGATAACGGCGTGGGCGATGGGTTGGATTTTTGCTCTGTACAACTTCATCTTTACTATCCTCAACGAATGAACACGGCGTTGACCCCAAGTCGGATGGGATTGAACCCATACGCAGTTCTCACTGCATTCAACGCTGGTCGGGCCCCAGACAACGGAGCCTCGTTCATGAACGCGACGTTGTAGCCCAGTTCAGCCTCGATGGCGAACGGAAGAACATCCTCAAAACGAACGCCGAGGTGCGCCCCGACACTGGGCACGAGTTGGTCCGAGTACGGATCGATGTTTGTACCACTGTTCACGTCATTGGTCTCGGGATCCAGCAACACCGCGGTGTCCCCCTGGAAACTGTGCCAGTGACGTGCCCAAGAAATGCCCAGTGCGCTGCCCACATAGACCCGCATACTGGGCCGCTGAAACGGGGAAAACTCGGGTCCAAGTCGCAACCCAAGCTGCGTCAACATTGTCCAGTGGTCTTCGCTTGCGAATGGAACACTTCCGTCGAACTGCACCCACTCCACTCGGTCTTGTCCACCGTGCATGCCAAAAAAGGGATCGGCGCGTACGGCAACAGCAGAAGCGGGTGCCCACCGAAACGGGGCACGCACGGTAACGCCGGGGCCCATGCGAGCGTTGCCTTGGTCCATGCTGGCATCGGCGAGGTCTGAACCCACATCGAGGCCGGCCCCCCACTCCACTGAATCAGCGCCCGCGACCGGTACACCCACAACCCATGCAAGTGCGACCAGAAGGATCATCGGAGCAACCCGTCGCACGTTCCCCCATCGATCTGTGTCGACTTGACGGGACCGACGAGCGTGCAATCGTTGAACTCAAGTTGGTCATAGTTCTCATCGACGCGGGCCGTGATGTCGCCATCCATCTCCCAACAGCTGCCGCGTTTCGCGAAGGACCCCAAACCCGAGACCTCAAGCCGAGCCATCAACTGCTCTGCGCCCGTGTCCATTTCTTCTTCGGTCTCGAAGGTGACCTCGCCTCCAAACGCGAAATTCTTGTTCTCGTCGACTGTGCCGGCGAACGACATCACACCGCCAAAATCGAAAACGAGTCCTTCGTCCGTATCTTCAATGGTGAGGGGCCCGGGAACCCAGTTCTCCAGCCAGTACGACTCTCCTTCACAGCCCGTGGCTGCAGCAATCTGGGTGTTGTATCGGCCGGCCACATCGGGGACCGAACTCACCACGTCGTTCGAGGCCGAGTCATCCGACGAACCGCCACACCCGAAGAAAACCATCAGCAAAATCTTTAGCATCGTTACCTCACTTATTCCGCTAACGCTCAGAATCACCGTCGTCACCGAACCCGATGTCAGTCCACTGAGCACGCGTGCTGTCCGATGACGGCGAAGCGTCCTCCGCCCCATCAAATCCGAAGGGGTCGTCGTCCGCGAACTCAACCATCGGCTCTTCATCTTCGATGATGTCGTCCCCCTCCGTCAACTGAATGTCGCGTGCCTGCAGCTCCCTCAGCATGGTGGAATCCAGTTCAACAACCTCAAGGACTGGAGCCCCGCGACTCGGTCCAAGACTCACAAACAGTGCGACGCCATCCGCCACTTGGCCCCAGCCATCCACGGGGTAGGTCTCAAAGTCTCGACGGAGTCCTCCAACCTCGGAACCATCGCCAAACCTGTGCACATCGCCTCCCCAATCATTCCATGCTGCCGTCGCGGTGGGCCGTGAACAGCAGACGCCGTTGCTCATGAGTCCCCACTCACCGGCCACTGCCTGACGTATCTGGAGCGGGTCGAACAACATCGCGGTCGGAGGTCCGCGGCCGGCCAAATGGATCGCTTCAGAAACCGCCGGACCGTCTAACCACCCTCTTACTCCATCGGTGCCGCCAACCACGAGACCATGGGCGACCCCAACCGCCACGTGGCTCCCCGGAGCGACTGCGACGGATTCACCGCCCACATCCACCATGCCCCCGCGACCAACAAACCGCGCACGAAGCATCAGCGCAAACCGGAGGGCGTCGGAAGCGCGCTGAAAGGCCGCAACCCCGTGGTCAGCCATCACGGTTTGTACCGCATGGCCAGGTACCATCGAATCCCACCGCCTGAGCAGCGCCCGCCGAAGTTCAGGCTGAGAGCCGCCAGACCCCACAAGGCTGCTGAACCGACATGCCACCACGGCATGGAGCATGCGCCTATCGGAGCGAGGTGTCCTCAAGCTCCACCGGGCGGAGGCGTCCAGCACGCGGTCATCCAAGCGAAACAATCCACCCGAGAAACTTACAAACTCGATGCCGGCCATCGAGGCGGCAATCGCCTCCCAAACCGAGAGCTTTTGAAGCATTGCACCCCAAGCGCCGCTGACTGTACGGATTGCGTTCGGCTCAAGATAGCGAGAGGCCAGTTTGTGGTCGTCCACGACCCCGCGCAACGACCGGGGCTCAATCAGGTGGGGCAACAACCGGATAAAGTTTGCGCCAGTCCTCGGATGAAGCAAAGCGTCGCTTCGGGCAGAACGCTCCAGTTGGTCGAGCATGGCATCCGCTGCGCGTTCCTTGCGCCCTCCCACCCGAGCGGATGACTCGCGACTGGCGAGACGAGCAATCTTCGACACCATGGTGACCACATTCGGCTCAAGGTCTACATCAACAATTTTAGACACCACCGCGAGGTCACGGTGAGGGTCGAATGCATCCAGCGGCAGCACCCAAGCCAACTGATTGGCGACCACTGCCGCGGTCAGCGAGTTTGAAGCGGAGGGCGCTCGGTTCAGCGCAGCGGCCATCCGCGCCGAAATGGCCGACGACATGTTTGCCATCAATGAGGCCCGCGCCATTGGTTCCATCGCCTCAAGACCCGTCGAAAGTTCTTGCGCTCGACGCACCACTGCCGGCTCGACACCTTTCGGCACCCGACCGGGTTGAATCATCAGGGCGCTCAAGTGAGCGACACCCATGACCAAACGATGAGCCTGCTGCGGTCCGGAGTCCTCCAGCGCTGCAACCAAGCGGGTCACGAGGCCATCGGCGTCGATCACCTCAATGCTGGCATTGACGAACGAAGCCACATCCGTCGTTCTCGCCTGCTCCAGTGTTTCGAGGATCAGACCGGCCATCGAAAGGATGCCCGTCAGGGGAGTGATCCATTGCTCCCCCGAGGTGCCGACCGCCCACGGCTCCACCACCAACCCGTGGCTGTACAGTTCTGGTACCCGCTCGACAAGCTCTCTCTCGTCAGAGACCCATCGGCATCGGTCGACCGCTGCTCGCAGATGATTTGGATCCGACATCGGAACCCCCAAACTGGTGCCAAGGAGTCTACTACTGATCGATAGGCTCTGCGTCGTGGATGACCGAGTAAATCCGATCGCGCTCTGAGCCAGGAGAGAAAATTAGGAGTGGCGATGGCTCCCGTTCATGCAGCATTAACTCGGGTGAAAACAGCACCTCTTGGGAACGAACGTAAAAGGTTGCTGTGACCCGTTGCGGGGCGTCATCGTGCCGGAGACTCGTCGCCTCACTCAGCGTTGCCGCCCAGCACTCCGCTTGCGTTCCCTCCACACCTGTGAGCTCGTCGACCGTGATCTCCCCGTTGCCTTTCACTTGGAGGGCCACGTTAACGGTCAGGTCCTTGTCGACGCCGCATTCATTCAGTCGGAATCTGGTGCCGTCGAGAACGGACCGGACGGATGAAAGACTAAGGTACTGCGGCAACGGATCTCCAACCGGATCCAGCGGAACACCAGCAATCAATAGCGCGATAATCAACGCATCACCTCGACAACTCCACG
>DEBL01000276.1 GCA_002348535.1 Deltaproteobacteria bacterium UBA2957
AGCGACCAATGACGCCGCGATCAATCCTACTTGCAGTCCATCGTTCCGAACGAGGTCAAAGAACGCTCCGGCTGCAGGATAGGTGGCCCAGAACAGGGCTGCACCTCCGAAGCCCAAGATCCACCCGCCGCCTTCTCGTCGAACCGCAAGCGCAAGCGCCGCCCCCGCGAGCCCCACGCCGAGCAGGCTAACCGCTCGACCGAGGGCGTAATCAAGGGGGATCCCCATCATGCTGAGTCCGCCCACAACCCATGGATACATCGGCGGGTAAATAAAGGGAATGAACTCCGCAGTTGGCTCAACGTACAGGGGTAAGCCTTCAGCCACCCGCGCGGCATGGGCCAACATCCCGCCCTCCATCCACTCAAGGTCATAGGCGTACGACAAGCGTGCAACTACAGTCCGCCCAAGAAGGATGACCATTCCGATAGCCAGCGCAATAATGGGAGCGTCGGCGAGCCGCTTGAGCCAAGACGACCGGGCGCTACCGTCCATCGCGCAAAGCCTGAATTACCGCGTCCACTACCGCCTGTTCCAACTCAGTCTCCCCCGAACCAACGGCCCCTGTGAGACCGAATCGGGCGGCGTCAGACAATGCAGACTGCAGTGTATCCTCCGATACCGCTCGCAGTTGCGCCATGCGAATCGCCGGTGACGGAGGGCCCTCACCGGCGGCCTTCGATTCGTCATCCGAGCACGTCATGCAGGCAGCCGGAAGATCGGCACCGGGCAGGTCAGCTTGAGCCACAGCCGATGGAGGTCCCCCGTATCGTTTAAGGCCCATTGACCGCAGCCTTTCGGCTTCATGAGGTGGCAGGTCTTTTACTCGTCCAAGATCCTGAGCCGTCTTTGTAATCAACGCCGTATGCTCCATGGTCTCCAATCGGCAAAACGCCTCCAACAGGTCGTTACCGACACATACGGCGCCGTGACGGTCCATCAACACCGCATCATGCTGGCGGATGTGCTCTCCAACCAGTGCGGCCAGATCGCCTGTTCCCGTGGTTCGATAATCCAGCGTCGGGATGGCGCCGAGCGTGAGAACGACCTCGGGCAGGACACAACGTTCCATGGACACCCCTGCAATCGTAAACGCCACAGCAATCGGTGGATGAGCGTGCACAACGGCCCGGATATCGGGACGGGCCTGGTAGCATGCAAGGTGCATTGCCATCTCGCTGGTTGGGACTCCCTCCCCGCGGATTTTGGCCCCCGTTCGGTCGATCACCACGAGATCGTCGTCGCACAAAAAACCCTTGTGACACCCGGCACGGGTGCACAGAATCGATCCGTCATCGAGTACCGATGACAGGTTGCCGTCCATGGCTACGAGCAAATGCCGTTCGTAGCACAAGTGTGCGATCCGTATCATCTGCTGTCGTGCGTGGGCTTCCAACATGAGGACTGCCTATCGTGCACCAGCGATTGCCGCACAGCCTCAACTGAGACTCAAGCCTTCAACAACCCAAGACGACACATCCACCGAGCCGAAGCGCTTTTGGTCATTCATGACCTCGCGGATGCCCGACCAGAGGTCAATAAACGAGGTCGAAATGCTGTGCACTCCAATGTAGAGCGGGTCCGAACCTGCGGCGGTGCTGAACATGTGCCCGGTCAACTTTAGCTTGCCAGACTTTAAGTTAAACCAACCTCGCCCCGATACCGTAAGGTCATCAAGGATGAGGTAGCGTCCAAGTTCCGGAGCCACCATGTTTCGGCTTCGTGTACCGGCTCGGAGGACCAAGTTGCCCGGCCAGATGCCTCCGCGCCCCTCGTGCCCAGATGGTCGTCCATCACGGGCCCTCGCAAGCTCGGGCGATTGATACAACGCCCCAACAGCTCCCTCCCTGATGAGTGGTATGTCGAGGCTTGGGACACCCCGGAAATCGAAGGAGCGGGTTTCCAGTCCGCCGGGAACCAGCCCGTCATCAATGAGATGAAGTTTGTCTGACCCGACTTGCCGACCCGGACTGAGAAAGCTCACCCCTGCCTCGACCGCCCTACGGTCAAAAGCAGGCACAACGGCGCTCATGATCCGCGCTATCACCCGAGGCTCGATCACAATGGGGCAGGCCTCTGCGGGCGGAGCCTGCGGGTCAGTGTACCGCGACACCTGCTGAGCAAGGTCCGCGCCGAGCGGGAGGCTCGCCGCATCAGCAAACAGCCGAGACTCCACCGATGCAGACAACTCAATTCCACTGTTGGCGCTACAAACAACGCCATCCAAGCGGAAACGACTGGCCTCCTCAAATCGGTTCAATCCTGTGGACGACGAAAATGCACGGCGATGTAAGATCTCAGAGTATTTAAACAGCTTGGGCTCAACGCCCGAAAATGAGCGTACGTCCTCGAGATTTTCGTTGACGGCGTCTTCCCGTTGCCCGTCATCAAGAGTCTCGTATCGGTGATCGAGCAACCCCAGCCCAATGCTACTCTGCTCGTACTGGTCTGCTGGGCCGGCGTGAGGGTTACCCGGAGCGGCTGTTGCCGCATCAATGGCTTTTTGAACGAGTCGCTCTACGGCGGCTAAACCCCCAATCGAACCCGATGCTGTGCCAACTTGGCCTATCGAACTGTAGATGCGGATATCCGCGGTGACTGTTTCTTTGGGTGGTGCAGTGACGACATCCACCGACGACGCCTCAGACCACTCTACTTCTCGATGAATGGCCTGACCCACATGGACTTCGATTGCGCTCAGGCCACGCTCCAAGCCATGATTGACCGCCTCCTTGGCCAAATCGAGAGTGTTCGTCTGATCTTTCACTGTTGCCTCCAATTTGACGCCCGACCATCACTATAGCCGTGAACCTTGAAAAATCAGAATTTGGCTTTGCGTGGCACGAATGAGGCCACGATCCTCCCCCCTCTTTTTGATACAAGACTCATCAAACGGTCGCTGACGTTCTCCCGAACAGCCGCATCGATCCATCCATAATTCAGCTTTGTACTAATTTTTGTTCGTTTTTTCGCCAAAATGGGTCAACTGGGCCAGCGCTACCGGCCCGAAGTGCGAGCGTAAAACCGAGCGTTTGAGCCAGTGCGCCGCCAGACAAACACTGCAATGCACCGAAGCAGACTCGATTCGTTTTCGACCATGCAGGGCGTCCGTCCCGTGAAAATAATCGGGATGGGCGATACTTTAGTGACCCTCAGAAGCCGTCCATAAACGGCGTTAAACGCACGCCATAGGGGAAAGACATTTCACTTAAAAACGTCCACCGGTCGAGCTTTAGCCAAGCGTGTTTCTCGTCGACGAAAACGAAAAAAAACAATGACAAACTCAGGACAAATTCGATCGAAACGGGTACTTTGACCCCGCTCGCGCACTTGAAAATTCGGACCAGGGGAGGCACGAATGGCCACCTCCAGCCTTGCTAAGCGACTCTCTCAACTTGCTGCGGAACGCGGTGCTCCCGGTGGGATCACTACCGACCTGTTTTGCACCTTTCTGAATGCAGCGGCTCCACAGCTTCGCACCGCATTTCGCTCGAAACACAGCGACGAACAGGTGTTTCAGATTTTGTTCGAACTTCTCGAGTCGGCACGCAAACTCGAAGCCGATCCCTTTGTTGAAGTTCAGCCTACTGAAAACGGTGTTGTGATTCGCAGTGTAATGGCCGACCAAGCGTTCATTGTCGACACGGTGATGCTGAGTCTGCGGGCCAACAACATGGATTACCAGACTGGGTTCAATCTCGTTCTTGGCATGGGGCGCGACGGCGCAGGACAAATCGTCAGCATCGACGATCCCGCAGACCCCTTGGAAAGTCTGATCTATGTGGTCACCGATCCACCCAATGATGCCCATGGATTTCAAATTCAAGTCGCAGGAAACCTGCGTCTATCGAAGGCGGTCGTCGGCGATTTTGAAGCCATGACGGCTCTGGTCGAATCCCAGAGCACCCTGCTGCTTCGGACATCCACTGAACCGACTCCCCAACGGGAAGCTGGTTTCTTCCTTCGATGGCTGCTCGCAGACAACTTTGTATTCATGGGCGCGGTGCATGGCACCACCCGTCACGGGCTTACCGATAAGGCCGTAAAAGACCTCACCGACACAACCTCGATCGATGAATGGGAGCATCCCGATCGCCTCATCGACATCCGCAAAGCAGAGCAAGAATCCCGCGTTCATCGAGCCGGCCGTCTTGATGAGATTTGCGTCCGATTGCCCGGTGGTTCGGCGTTGAAACTGCAAGGCCTCTTCACCCACAGGGGGGTCACCCAACCCAGCCGCCACGTCCCGATCCTGCGAGACATCCTCACTGAAATTCTTGGGCAACAGGACTGCAAGCCAAGCAGCTACCGCTACAAAGGCATTGCGAACGTATTCGACTCACTACCCAACGAATTTTTGTT
>DEBL01000183.1 GCA_002348535.1 Deltaproteobacteria bacterium UBA2957
GACATCGTCTTTCGAGCAGGGCAGCCGCCAACCATTGCAGTGTTCACCTGTTCATTTTCCGGCGACCGACGCGATGCGGATCCGCTGGTTCTGCGGGAGTACGACGGCACGTGGGCGCCGGACCGGTTGATGTTGCGGCGGTCGATGGGCTTTAAGGATTAAGCGTCTCGAGAATCCGGTCGGCGCCGGACACTCCTGAGTTAGCTGCCCTGCGGAGGGCTTCTTGCGCCGCCCCAAGGTTTCCGAGGTACAAGTGCGTCAAGCCAACTGAGACATGGATGGACATCGGTGCCGACGGGTCGAGGGCCACCGATTGGTAGGACTGTAGGGCATCTGTGTACCGCTCCATTACGAACGCTTGATGCCCCGCCATAGCCATGCCTTCCATCGATGACGTGTCGGCTGTAGGCGGGTTGGTTTTGAAGCCGGGAATCGGACGATGTCCACTGTAATGGTCGATCCGAAACGGGTCGGGGGTCAGTGATTCTTTTGTGGCGAGTGCTCCGCTCACGCCCTCGAGTCCGAGGTCGGTGATGCATTGGGCGAGTGCTTCACCGAGAAGTTTGTGTCCTTCTGCGTTTGGATGGCAGTGGTCGATAAACAGGTCGTTGCCAGGGATACCGTGCTGGGCGCCGTTGGTGATGGCTTCGGCAAGGTCACACACCGCCACTTTCCAATCAGCGGGAGCGTCAATGACGACATCGCGAAGCCGTCGATTGCTGGTCATCGGGCGCAATGCCGCCAGTTCTTTACGCTCAAATGCGTTTTTCGCTTCGGCAACCAAACGTGCATTTAGGTAGAGCTGCCCCAGCGTATGCAAGCCGCCCTCGCTGGTGATTGAGTCGGTACGGGCAGCCGCTTCGGCAGCAAAGCGTTTCGGTGGGCTTGACCCTGACAGCCCCTGCAACTCGGCCAACGCGCGCTGTTCTTCGGGTGATCGGACGCCGGGCGTGCCGCGGTCGACGTGGTCGCGGAGGTTTGTGGCCACGGTGGTCAAGATCAGCGGCACACCCCGTTGTTGTGCGGCATCGGCGATCGACTCGAGGTGTTCTCGATACAAAACCACCCCGAGGTCCCGGTCGGCGTCATCGACGGTGACGTCCAGCCGTCCAATGGGAAGCCACGTCTCGCCCTCAGGCGGAGCGAGGGTGGAGTCAGCGGGCATAATGGCGTCCCGCAACCGACGGTACAGCGCGGATGCGGAGAGCCGTCGCCGCAACAACTCTGCTGCCGGGTCATAGGTGTCCGAGCGGGCCTTGAGTGCACGGAGTTCGTGGTATTCGTTGTTGCCTGTGTACACGACGATGGCGTCCACGTCATCGTTTTCAAGGGCGCGGTAGGCCATCTCACCAACCTGTCGACTCCCCATTCCGCCGTGGGCTAAGTTCACGATCTCGATGGGCGTTTCCGGATTGGCTTTCCGAAGCAAGCGCTCGCTCACGCCTGCGAATGCCGTAAACGGGCTGAACATTTCTCCGTAGGCGGCGGAGGCACCAAACACCAAAATGCGCACGCCGGCCTTCTGGTTGGTCACGACCCTTCGGCGACCGGAAACATAGACGCGTGTGCCCGGTTCGCGCCCCGGCGTGAATGCGCTCCCGGAGTACCGCTGGTAGGCCAGCGGAGAGACAACAGTCTCAGCGCCTTCATCAAGCGTTTGCAACGCGATTTCTGCGACGCCAAAACACAGAACCGCGGTCGCTACAGTAAATCCGATTCGCCTCGCGAGTGAACCCATATGGTGAGTGTACTCCACCTCAAAAAGAAAGCCCGCCGTGAGGCGGGCCTTCCTACCGTTTTACAGGCAATCAGTCGGCATTCTTGAAGAAGGTGGGAATGTCATAGTCATCGGGGTTGAGTCCGCTGACCATGCCATTGCCGCCGGTGTTTCGGTAGCCGCCTGTGGTTCCGCCGTTGCCGACCATCCGATTGCCGCGCATCGCTTCGGCGACGCGCCGCTCGACGGAAGGGGTCGCAGCAAGGTACGACTCATCAAATCCAGTGGCGATGACGGTTACGCGCGCTTCGTCTCCCATGGTTTCATCCACCACCCAGCCCCAGATGACGTTGGCGTCTTCGTGAGCCTCTTCTTGGATCATGGTGCTGGCCTCGGTGATTTCGAACATGGTGAGGTCTGAAGACCCGGTCACATTGATCAGCACACTGGTGGCGCCAGCGATGCTGACATCGTCGAGAAGTGGGCTCGAGATGGCGCGTTGAGCGGCCTCGACCGTGCGGTGCTCGCCGGTGCCCATGCCCACACCCATGAGCGCCATACCCTTGTTTGCCATGATGGTGCGCACATCGGCGAAGTCGACGTTCACACACCCTTGGTAGTGAATCAAATCCGAGACACCTTTGACGGCTTCGTAGAGAACCTTGTCCGCCATCCCGAACGCTTCGGCCATGGTCGTGCGCTCGGTGGCCATCGAGATGAGGCGTTGGTTTGGGATGGTGATGAGTGTGTCGACGCAATTGCGCAAAGCCTCGACGCCTTCTTCGGCTTGCTTGCGGCGACGG
>DEBL01000304.1 GCA_002348535.1 Deltaproteobacteria bacterium UBA2957
GCTGATGCTCTACCAACTGAGCTATTCCCGCATAAAAATCCTTAGGAGTGGTGGGGGCGAGTGGATTTGAACCACTGTAGGCGAAAGCCGGCGGGTTTACAGCCCGCTCCCTTTGACCGCTCGGGCACACCCCCGCACTCTAAGGTAGTCAACCGACACCGAGGCGCCGGAATCGACTAAAATCAATGGTAATAAAGAACGTCTGGTGCTGGTGAAGGGACTTGAACCCCCAACCGACGGTTTACAAAACCGTTGCTCTACCAATTGAGCTACACCAGCAAGGCTGAGGTTTGTGCACTCGGAAATACACTCACCGCAGGGCCCCGGCGGTTTAACCAGTCCGGCGGAGGGGGCAAGCCTTATGATCCCCCTTGATTGCTTGGAGTCACGGAGTTGTAACGAAAAGGAAAGCCGCTATCGCTTTTTACCGCGCAGAATTTCAGGTTCGCCGAACAAACTCTCGTCCAAGACCGGGTCGACCTCAAGCGACTCCACGACCACCTCTTCCACCAATCCTCCGTTCCGCTCCACGCGCACCCGGAATGGGACCATGACATCCTCGGCGACCACCTTGTAGTTCGAAAACTCGAACGTCACCCGACCTCCACGTGTGACCCACGTCACTCGGCTTAAGAGACCCGACTCTTCTGCAAACAGCGCCCCTTCCATGGGGTTGAGTTCTTCTCCTGCCTTCGGTACCAGACGCAGGTGGGGAACTCCGGTGTGATTTACCCGACCCGAGGTGACAAGGTGACGCCACTCCGAGGCCTCTTTGATGTCGGTCGCAAACCCGAGAGGAATGGACAAGAGACCGGTCTCCGGGGCGAAGCGTGCAAGCATTTCCGCCGCCTGAAGGGCGTCTCGATCGCGCACGAGCGCATGGGTCGCCACCCAAGCCTTGCCCCCAGCCCCGAGAACCACCGTGTTTGAGACTCCATCGCCTTTCAGCATGTCAACCTCAAGGCGCGCTCTGTCCGCGCTACGGTAATACCGATGCCGAATCTTCCAGTCCTTTTCACCAACCACCGTCTTTGACGTAAACTCGAATCGGAGGGTGTTGGCCTTGGCCAACGCACGCGAACCGCCCGACCGACCTCCGTGGGCCTTCGATGCCGTTTTCAAGACGCTCCCGGCCGAGGGCAAACCGCCTTCCTCGAGCTTCGGTTCAGCAACCGCCGACGCTGCGGGACCGGCATCGTCCCCAACCGTCGCAACGATCTCCCGTTTGTATCCCAAGCCCTCAACGACTTGGACGGGACCCTGATCCGAAGAGAACGACTGCGCCGCAAGGAGCGCACTCTCTCGGTCCTCGAATCCATCCAACCGAACGACGTACCGCCACCCGGATCCGCGCACAAATCGACGACTGACACGCATGTGCTCACCGTCTGGACCGTACTCAAGCAAGGCCGAATCGGCCGCCTCGCGGCTTTCATGCTCCGACAGTTCGAGAAAAAACACGCCCGCCTCTGCGGCAGAAACCAGACACACAGTCCAAAGGGCGACGATGGCGAGCAACTTCTTCACCGGGTGGTATTACCTTCCCGTCGTCTGCCGGTCCAATCGATCGGCCATCACTTTACGCAACTCCTCAATTATGGACGGATCGATGGGCTGACCTTGTGCGTCCACCCACCCCAGCTTGTCGAGCTGAAAGCCTTCGATCTCAATGGGCGCAGGCATGAAGCTGAGTCCGAACGTGACTGCCGTCACCGCGGCGAATCCACATGCTCGTTTGGACGGGGGCGGGTCCTCTGGCACAGGCAAGCTCACCCATGCCCCCATCGCATACAGCAAGAGCGCCCAGAACGCCCACCCGGTCCACAAGAGGCCAGCCACCAACGCTGCAGCCAACAGGATGCGTGAAACAACCGGTGCCCACCGGGGTGCAAGTGCGTTCAAAATGTGCCCCCCGTCGAGCTGCCCTATTGGGATAAGATTGATGGCGGTCAGCAAACACCCAACCCATCCCGCGGTCGCCAACGGGTCGAGACTTGCGTAGCGCGAGGGCGGCGCATCCATCAGTCCGATGCCAACCGCATCCATGACCAGCGGGTTGGCGAGAATCATCAATGGAATCTCGGTCGGCTCGACTCCCGCACCGGTCCACTCGCCAATCCATGTAAAGATCCGATCGACGGCAGACGGTTCTGGCACCGGCGCACGCAACGCATCGAGGAGGGCTGGCTCCCAAGTCAACTGAGGCACGGCATGCTCCACCGTGTTCGGCAGCCCCAGCGCAATGGCAATGACCGCCACAACAAAACCAGCCAACGGACCCGCAGCAGCCATTTCAAGTAACGCCGTGCGGGACGGCGGGAGACTTCGCAACCGAATGACCGCCCCGAACGTACCAAACGCTGCAGGAAACGGGATAAAATACGGGAGGGACAAGGAAAAACCGTGCGCTTTGGCCACCCAATAATGAGCCATTTCGTGGGCCAAAAGAATTGCCATCAGTGCGCCAGCGAACTGGATCGATGCTTTCGCGGCCTCGAGGTCCACCAACGGATTGCTGCCCGTCCACTGAAACCCGTAGACCATGAACACACAAAGAAACGTAGCGATGAACAGCCCGATTGACCGTCGTTGTTCTGCTTTGAATTGGTTCTCTGCGTTGCTTTCGCCTGTCTCAGTCAATCTGCTGAACTCGGAGTTCGTACGGACCCGTTTCCGTGCCGGCACCGACAACGATCACATAGCGAGCTCCCCCAGCCAGACTGGTCTCGAGGTACGCTTCCTCTTCTGAATCCCCGCTTTGACCGCCAAGGTTTCGAGTGCGGTCGACGTACGGGTCGTCGTTTTCATCCAAGGTGTCGGAATCAATCAAATCTTCGGCCTCGTACGGGTCCACATCAGAGAAATCTCCTCCCGCGAGTGAACACTGCATAACCATGACTTGCTCGAGAAGAGATTGAGGACGCGGTTCATCGAGGTCGAGCACTTCATCCCGGTCCCAGTCCGAGCCACAGGTTGGCGCGCTCCATGCCGTATCCATCATCGAACCGGTATCCGACCCTTGCACGCGCCCGCACGGGTCAAAGCCCGGCGACACTCCGGATGCACCGGGTTCGTGACTTACGAACATTTGATAGTACAGGTACTCGAGCATCGATGCCGGGTAGCCGAAGTCATGGCCTTCGTCGCAGTCGCCTCGGCGTGTTCCGTCCACGCTTGGCGACGGCACATATTGGCTCGGAACAACCGCCGCCCACACATCAAATGGCGCCAAGTCGCCATCGGCATTCTCGTACCGCCGGTCAACCGTAATGGCGACGGACACAATCTCATCCGCATCGCGGTCGGTGAGGTCTAAGAGCCAGCGGTCGGTGTCATACACATCCGCTGCCATCTCCTCGCCCCCGTCGTTAACGGCGAGCGTGACCCCTGCTGTGGAAATTGTACCCAACCCTGTGATTGGGCTTCCATCATCGCTCAATGGCGGCAGCGGCATGTTGTTCGCATCGGTGGCCGAGAACACGTTCTCGACCTTGTAGTCGACGCTCTCCGGGTCGTGCCAACGAATTAAGACCCCTTTTAGGTCACTGGACGACGACTGAATCTCCAAGGTCGCTGATTCGTAGGGAATGTCCGTAATCCGGACGACATGAGCGCCGTAGCTTCCCGCGACGTAGCCAAAGAATGGGATTGCAGCGACGTAGGTAAAGTAGTCGGTGTTGCCTAACTTCACTGCATTCTCTTCAATCTCGGTCGGGTCGTCCGTGGTCCCACCGTCTCGATACAGGTTGTCTCCCGACACATTAATTCCGCGCTGGTACCCATTGGCGCCAAAGTAATCGCCAGACGACGGCGACGAGGTCGGTGCCTCAATCAGGGTCGGATCTTTGAACAGCGACCACGTTTCTGTATCGACGAAGTCTGCGCCTCCCTCGCCTTCCTCACCCGTGACAAGCAAGGCCACCTGCCAGGCCACCGCAAGGTCCTTCAACTCTTCTTCCGTTACGGCCTCAATGTTGCACTTTCCAGTGGCATCGGTCTGCACCAAGTCCGCGAGAATATCCTCGCCATAGGTGTCGACCAGCCATCGGAAGAACAAATACTGGGCCCCACGTTTTGTCGTGCTCAGGATCGAATCTTCATCCTCGCCACCCGATTTGCTCGGCGGTGGGGGCTCACCACCACCACCGTCGGGCGATCCACCGTCGCCGTCGGGCGCTCCGGTGTCGCCTCCCTCTTCTTCGCACTCTTCTTCCTCCTCATCGCCATCAGTCAGACTGTAGAGGTGGGGCGCATCCAAGTAGTCCCAAGCGTCATCATAGAAAATCGCACCGAATCCGAGCAGGTCGGTAACAACGGCTGCAATTCCCTTCGTCACCCACGTTTCTTCGGCATCCGATTCATTCACGAGTACATGCTGGTTGTATGAGACCAGACCGACCATGCCCTGAACAATCCGGCCAGCAAGGTCCATACCGGTGTACTCGTCCACGGTGACCGAGGCGAACGGGTTGAACAGACCATAGGGATCTGGGGCGTAGACATAGATGACCTCCTGTTCATCCGAACAGGGGTTTTCGGTGCTGTCGAAGTCATCGAGGTCCGTCTCCGGGTCCGTGTATGACTCCACCAAGGTCTCCCAATCGTCCTCGTCGTCGCTGGTGAGAGAGGCTGCGTTGAGAACGGGGCTGATCACAATGCTTACCCGTCCGTTGCCATCCTCGTCCGACGGCTCACCAAGCAGCGTGGTTACGTTTGGAACAATGTTCGTGTCGACAATGTTGACGATGGTTTCGAGGTCGCAGTTGTCAAACCCGTAGGCGTCATAGGCCGATGGCTCGAAACCGCCCCCCTCGAGGTCGTCGCAATCGTAATAGCGGTCGATGGGTACATCACCGTCTACCCAGATGGCCGCGTCATCGCCCAAGGCCCAAAGCGTCGCATCGATGACCTCGCACTCGGTGTCATCCGACACGTCACGGCGCACGCGAAACACTCGGCGTGCAAGACCGATATCGGTCGAATCCAGAGACGGGGGTGGGACCGGATCACCGGCGGCAGTCGTCTCGACAAACTTGGGCTCGCGAGCGGCGCTGGCGTCGGAAGCGTCGGCTTTCGCCTTCGCGGTGGTGTGGCCATGGGCAGACATTGATGGTGGGGGAGGCTCCCCGCCACCGCCATCGGGGCCGCCACCGTCAGGACCACCGCCACCGTCGGGACCGCCACCGCCATCGGGACCGCCACCGCCATCGGGGCCGCCACCATCGGGGCCGCCACCATCCGCGCCCCCACCATCGGGGCCGCCACCGTCTCCCTCCCCTTCTTCCTCATCGACTTCCGCCGTGGGAATGTAGCGAAGGGTGTAGCCGGCTTCATCGGTGCCGGTATTGACCAACACCAAGTAGAACTCTTGGTCTTGGTTGGAGTCTCCCGAAAGGTCGGTCAGGTCGATTTGCAACCCTCCCTCACCTTCTTCTGCTTTTTGGGTATCTCCGGGATTGTCGAAGCCTTGGTCGTCTTCTCCACCGGTGTCCTCTGGCGCAAGCCCCGAGTCATCCGGTTCATCGGGCGGACCAATGTCGGCATCAACATCGGCATCGAGGTCTGGCACCGTCGGCGATCCCGAGTCATCTCCGCCGTCGTCAGGCGTCACGTAGTTGCCGCCGCCGGCGAAGTATGGCTTTGGAGGATCTCCACATCCCGCGCTCACGATGAGGGCAGCGACCATTGACCATGACTTCCAGTTCTTCATCATCTCACCTTGGGGTTGCCTGACGGGATCAGGGCAAACATTTCCGTGCTTCCGCCGCAGTATAGCCCCCAGTTGACTGCTTGCGACAGCCCCGAGTCAATAAACCTTATGCATCGGACCCCGCGATCACGCGATGGTAGATCGATTCCAAGTCGCGCGCACGCGCGTCCCACGTGCAACGCGCTGAAACGTGCGCACGCGCGAACTCGCCCAACGTCACTCGCCGTTGCCGATCACTAATCAGGTCGTCAATCGCCTGAGCCATGGCAGACGCGTCGTGGTTCGGAACCTCGACCACCCCGGGCAGAGGCTGTGCGCTTCCGGCCGCCATCACCGTGGGGACCCCGAGGCCGAGGAAGTTCAAGAGCTTGATTGGGAACCCCGTGCAGACGGTGCGCGGTATGGCCGCGACATCCGCGGCGGCCACCCAAGACTTCACCTCTTCAAAGTCATCGGTCTCAATCAACTTCAGGCGCTCAACGCCGCAGGTGGACCACTCGCGCAGTGACGACGCGCTAACCATGACCAGCCCAACGTGGGGGATTTGGCGCATGGCCTCCATCAACACGTCCAGATCTTGATACCTGTCTGGGTTCCCCGCGTAGACAACCCATGGCCCCGGATCGAGTGTCTTGGGACGCACATTGTTGAGTTCATCGATGTCCACACCCGGCGGTATGCAACTCACCGATTCACAGCCGAGTCGCTCCAACGTC
>DEBL01000334.1 GCA_002348535.1 Deltaproteobacteria bacterium UBA2957
TGCACTCGCGGGAACGCATACCGTCGCGCGCGCGGCGAACGCGTACCCGCCCGGCGGCGCGCCTTGGCCCGCGGGAGCGTGGCGATTCACTCGGCCGTGGCCCGAGGAGCGGGCTGCATCCGGGCGTTACTTCGCGTTGGTGAACTACCTCGCGATGGCGCCAAACACATTCGATGCGACGCACGTGCCCATCGAAGAACTAATCACAGAACCCGATACCGAAATTGGGCGAGCCATCGCCGCGCAGCCGGCCATCTGGAAAGAAGTCTTTCGAACCTCCGATACGATCGTTCGAATCTATGAATACACCGGCGCAGGCGCTCCACCCCAGTGGCAGACGAGGCGCCGTCCCCTCTGATGTAAATCGTCCTCGAACCTTCCACCGAATCAGACGATAAGAACACCTGAAGATGGAACAGCCCCCTGACAACATTCTGCCTTTCAATGGCGACAGCGTACTCGTGAGCGTTGACGTTGCGAACGTGGGCGTACTGTGGACCCGCGATCCGGACTTCACATGGAGTGCGCTGAACCAGCTTGAGCGACTGCTGGAGACCATGGTCGAAGACATGGGTGGAGAACTGCATCTGCATCCCAGTGATGCCTTCATCGTTCGATTTCACAGTCCGGAATCTGCCGTCATGTGGTGCGCAAGGATGCAGGAAGGATTGCTTGCACTCGATTGGCCCGACGCACTCGCCGGTACCCCAGATGAAGTTGGCGTTCAGGAAATGCTGTTCGGTGGACTCATGGCGCGGATGGTCATCCATGCTGGCCCAATCAGCGAACTCCACGCCTTGGCTGGCCTCGCGCATCCCGGGCAGGTTCTGGTTTCTGGTCCCACCTTTGACAAAATAAGTGCGCCCATTCCACCCGACCTGCGCGTCGAGACCCTCGGCACGATTGATGCCGCCCATGCGCCCCTCGAGATTCGCCAAGTAACCACACGCCTGCTGTCCAGACGGCGCTTTCCCGCGCTGGCCAAGCAAACGTCTGGACTGCCATTTGCTCCCAACTGTTTTGTAGGGCGTCAGGCCGACCTCGCCGACCTTAGAGAGCGGTTTCGGTCGGGCGCGCGCATGGTGAACATCACGAGCCAAGACGGTCTCGGTAAAACGCGGCTCGCCATGCACCTCGCTCGACTGGTTGAGCCCATCACAAGTGGCGGGGCCGCACTGGTCCATCTGAGCACCACCACGGACACCACAGACCTCCTGCTTGCCACAGCGTCCGCATTGGGACTCTCACTCGGGCAAAACCCGGCCGGCTCACTGGTGGATCGAATCGGGCACGCCATCGCAGCCCGCGGCGAGTGCGTGCTGGTATTCGATGAGTTTGGGGATCACCTCGACCTCGACGTCCTCTTGGCTTGGGTTCGGCTGGCCTCAGATGCGAAATTTGTTGTGACGTCCACCACGGCTCTTGCCACCGAACTGTCCACGCACATGAGCCTCGACCCGTTAAGCGAATCGGATGCAAAATCACTCTACCTCGCGCGCACGCATCGCAAGCTCCGCAGTCAAGAGCGCTCCATTCACGCCCGTCAAGTCGCCGTACCCGATGCACTTCCCTGCAACCCTTCAGCGCTCGAAGAGTTGGCTGGATTTTCGACACCTCGCTGGACCGAAACATCGGCTCCAGCATTGAGACTGCGCCGGCAGGCAAACGATTCCGATGAGCCCCTCCCACAGCGAATCGATGCCACCCTGCGCGCAGTCACCTTGATGATTCGAATGGGGATGGCCGACGAGGCCTGTACGTTGCTGGACAATCACGAAACCCTCTTCGAAGGGTCTCGCCCGCAGTGGATTGCCGCAAAGGCCTTTGCCCTTATCCGGTGCGATCAACTCGCAGACGCTTCCTCATTGCTCGCCATCGATGAAGCAGACTCGACCATCGAACTGATGCGCGGTCACCTCGCCTTCGCCGAAGACCGCCACCAAGATGCGATCGACTGCGTGTCTCCATTCGATCGGAGCGCGCCGCATGCGTTGCTGCACGGCAAGGCTCTGGCCCGCCTCGACGAGTGGGAGGATGCGGTGGTGCAACTCAAGGTAGCCGTCCAAGAATCCGAAGACCCACTCGATCGCGCATGGGCTCTCGCCACACTGGGCCGCGTGCATCAGGACCTCGGCCAGAGTGCCCTCGCCGCCGAATGCCTCATCGACGCCTTGCGCTGTGGAGGGGATGACGAGCACCTGACCGCAGAGGTGTATCGACACCGGTTTGAAGGCGCTTCTGCGGCCCTCAAGATGGATGATGCACGCGGTCATTTGGAGCGCTCGTTGGCCAGTCTAAACCGGTGCGGTGATCGATCTGGGACAGCGTGCGCCTTCATCGACCTCGCCGTTCTCGATCTGATTCAGCGGCGCCCGAGTCGGGCTCAGCAACACCTCGACCGTGCCCTTCAAATTTGCAGGGTCGATGGGCTCACGACGCTCGAAGCCCGCACGCTGATGACGGTGGGCATTGCCCATCGAACATCCGGCGATACCGCGAGCGCTTTGGATGCTTTTGTTGAAGCTGCAGCAATCGGGGAGTCCGACTCCGCTTTACTGGGCATGATCATGGCGCACCAAGGGGCCGCCGAAGCAGCGGTGGATGCCATCGACAATGCCGAGAAGGCCTTCACTGATGCAACCCACCACCTCGCTGAGAGCTGGGACATGCTGGCCAATACGGTGCATGACATGCTCCTCGGATTTGTTGATTTGGCGCGGGCTCGCGAGGCCGCCCTTGGCTCGGAAGACGATCCCGAAACCCACATTGCTGCAGCGCTTGAGCGCTTGGCTCGAGGGAGTTCCTTCGAGACCCGTTCGACACCGCCTCGGGGGCGGGAACGACCCAGTCGCATCAACGAGTTTCGTCTTGCTCGCTTGATGCTCGACAATGCCATCGCATCACTCGGGCCTTCACGAGACGATCCGAAAGCCCATTAATCTGCTTTATACCTTCGGTTCTCTCCACCACCCGCCTGTACAGCTTCGCCTCACCGACTCGCAGTGGCACAATGAGGCCATGCCAGGCTCATCCCCCATGACCGGCCACTTGCGTCTGATCGCTGCGGCCCTGCTGGGAATCCTCATCCCGTGGATGTTTGGACCCGACCACCGCACCTATCGGTGGTTTGCCGTAAGCCTTGGAGTCCTAAGTGTCTTGGGCGGAATCATCCGGCGCCGGACAAAAGAGGGCGGCCTAACCGGAGACCTTGCCACCGGCGCACTGGCCTTGCTCATGCTGGCTCCAGCCATCGGAATCAGACACGGACGAGTCTCGGAGGCCATCTTTACCGCCACCTACACTGCACCGCATGAAGTGCTGTATCAACTGCCTGCCATCACCCAGACCGTGCCCGATGCGGCGGGCCCTCTCTTGGTGGGGGCGGGACTCGCCATGATGACCATCGCAGGCCGTCTTGGCGCCGTCTACGTCGGCATCATGTTGGGCGCGGCGCTGGCGTCGTGGGTTGGGCACAGCCTTGCAATGGAAGCGGGCGAAGCCATGCGAGGTGAGCGGTTTGAGGATGCGGTGGTCTACGCCCAGGCCATGCGCTTCGTTGGCCTGATTGCGGCCATCGGAGCCATCGCGGGGGTCCCGTTCTACCGACAAGGGAAAGTAGAGTGGCGTGAGGCAATGCACCGGGCGATTCATAGGGAACGCTTGGCCGCGGAACAAGCCAAGCGCGATGCCGAAGTCGACCGAGTCAAGGCAGCCCATGCCGAACTTCGCAGTCGCGAGGCGGCAGCGGAAGCGCAGCGGGCGAAAGAAGAAGCGGAAGCCGCTGAAGCTCAGGGCGTGTCGATTGCCGATCTCGATACGCCGAGCCCTGATGAAGAAGAGGCACCGCTGACGCCACCCGTGGACGGTCAGGGCGGTGGTTTCGGAGAAGAGGATGGTGATTTTGAGCTGGAGGCCGACGCGGACGACGATGAGGCCGACCCGACACCCAATGCGCAAGAGGCGATGCCCACAGGAGACGCTTCTGCGGACTCTCCCGATTCCGACCCGGAAAACGCGGACTCTCTGGATTCCGACCCGGAAAACCCGGAACCCGAAGTCGGGCCCGCCGCAGAATTCGAGCCTGTTCTATCGGAACTTCCAGAACTCGAACTCGAACCCCGCTTTGACATCGAGTCGGCCATCGAAGTCTCGGTCAGTCCAGAAGAATGCGATCCGGATGCCGGGCTGACCGAGGCTGCAATGGACCGCATGAGGCGCATGGTTGGGGGCGTGATGATTGTCGCAGCGCTCGCCGCTGGTTGGACATCAACCCCACCATGGTTTGAAGTTCTGCGTGCGCTTCCGGACCCCGGCACCAACACTGCCGTGCCCAAGTCAGACCCCGGCATCAGCATCGCTCGAACGCCCATGGATCCGTTCCACAATGACTTCGACAAACACCTCGGACAGCGGGGTCACGGCCGACTGCATGGTGCACCATGGGCGTGCCTGCGCGACACCGCGAACTTCGGCAATCAATATGGAACGCTAGACCGCGGAATCGAGGTTCTCTCGCTCCCCGCCGACACCCCCATGGTCGACATCTACGATGCCGTGATGGCCATGCGGAAGCGCGGTGTCTACCGCATGGGAATCACAGGGCGTGCAGATCCTCCCTACGGCCCGCTCGGCGCGTTGTTTGCTTGGCCGGCTGTGCAACTTCTGCTTGATCGACCGCCCCGCTCTGCGCAATGGATGCACCTAAAACCCCGCACACTGGAGGAGTTGCCCCTCGTTCCCGGACAAGGTTCGCCCCGATCCTGCGTCCTCCTTCTCGATGAGTCTGTGAAGGTAAATCAGGTCTACAATGCGGCCCGGTCACTCTCTTCAGTGTACGGAGACAAGCGCTGCCAGCTTGGCATTGCCATCGTTTTTCCTGAGGATGGGACCACTACAAATCCCAATCCAGCTTGGCGTGGTTGTCCGTGATTGAGCTAAGATCCGGTAGAATAGTTGTGGACCACCTATGCCATTGACCCGCGAAGAATATGCCGTCATCAATGACTTCTCCGTCCTGTACTCAGGGGGTCTTGACTCGTGCGCAGTTCCGCTCATCATCGGAGCCACGACGCCTGGCAAAATTGAACTCCTGACCTTCATGCACCAGTACGGCACGTTCTTCAACGAGTGGTCGAGGCGCCATACTCCGGACCTGCAACGGGTATTGGGAAAGCGGGTTCAACACCACCTCATTGACCTGACCGAGGTTTGGAATGAAGTGGGAGCCAAAAAGTTCATCACCGATGCCATCAAGTATCGAGGCCACTGGGTGGGGTGCCTCGGATGCCAAGAGTCGATGGCAACCCATCTAATCATCCACAGCCTCGAGCGACGGATCGCAAACGCGTTCATCTGCAGTTCGGTCGGCGGTGAATACGCTTCTATGTCCATGGCTGTGACACGGGAGAAGAACGCCGAGTTCTACTCGCGATACGGCATCCGATACAACGCACCCCTCTTGGACCTTGGAATCTCCAAACCAGAGGAGCGCGCCGTTCTCGCCCAGCACGACATCGAGGCCGGGTGGGGTGCACGTCGGAGTCACCAAGGATTCCAGCCCATTTGTGTACTCGGATTCCAGCATGCACTCGACATCGTGTTCGATTGGCACACGACGTACCCTCCCGACCGAGTGGCCGACTTTCTGGATGCCAAGTTCGAAATTATGGACCTCATCATTCGCCGAACGCTTGAGCACCGAGGTCATGACCCCGATCAGGCCATCGAAGAAACGAAGGCGACTTACGACGCTGAAGAACGCGAAATGGAGAAGGTCAGGGCCCGTCAGGCTGCCGGCTGAGCAACTCAGCTGTCCAAGCAGCCCCCGTAGATACGGCTCATGATTTGCACGCTCGACTGCATGCAGCCGGGACAGCTGTCCACCTTTTTACGGAACGGCTCAATGGCTCGCCCGAACCAGATCTCATCGAAGGTCTGGTCGCGAACATTTCCGATCGCTTTGTGGTCCATTCCGCACCGAACCACATTTCCGTTCGGCAATAGATACAAAAGGTCTTTGAGTTCCCGGCATGGAAACTGGTGAGCCTCTTCCATCAAATGCTGCTTGTAGGTGCTCTTGGTGAACCAGCGCCCCAGAACCCGGTCAATTCCCGGCAACTGACCGCGCGCTCCGACTTGGGTGCGCGTCATGGCTTCGAGCGCTTCTTCGCGACGATCGAGCATAATGATGCGTTGCTGCTCCACCTCTGGGGGACGCGTGCCAACCAAAAATGGACTGACGTTGACACCCGGAATGAGGTCTGCACCCACGCCTTGCGCAAACTCAAGCATGGCATCCAACTCTGGCAAACTCTGGTCCGTAACAGCGAAGTTTATCCCGAACTTGAATCCAAATATTTCTTTGAGCTCAGCCACAGCATGAACCGTCCGAGTGACCTTGGCCCACGAACCGGTGACCCCGCGCATCTCGTCATGAGTGTCTTCGAGGCCATCAACTGAGATTCGCAACTGCAGTCCAGGCCATGCAATCTTCTTCAAGGCCTCGACAGTGCGGTCCGTCAGCATGCCATTGGTCGTGAGTTGCATGACGTACGGGTCAATAATGTCCCGTACATCACTGAGGATTTCGACTATGTCTCGGCGAACAAACGGTTCTCCGCCCAACACTTTCACAAGGTCGAGGCTCCGCAGTTGGCGGAACAGCGTCCGATACTCTGTGGCCGTGAGGTCGTTGTGGTCACGAACTTGCCAGCTTGGGCATCCCCCGCACTTGAGGTTGCATCGATACGTCAAGATGACGTGGGCCGCATGCGGGCGGGGCACCCACTCGGGGTCCAAACGGGCCATCGTTGCAGACGCTGCCACGTTGCGCCATGCACGGGCTCGTCTTCGCAGTTGGGCAGTTTGACTCACATTGTCACCAAGCTTCCGGGGTTCACCCACCGCTTGATCAGCAGCGGTGTCACCTCACCCCTCATCGCCATTTTACCAACAAACCCAGCCATGTGGGCGAGATTCGTCGCCGTCGCGAGGTGCGTTAAGGGCCGAGGATCTTTCTTAAACCGCTCCGATTCATAGAGCTTCCAAACGAATTCCTTGCTGAGGAAGGGTTTGTTGGCCAGCACCAACAACGCGAGCCATCGCTGGTCGGCCTTTGGTCGGGGGTAGCTCAAATCCACTCGAAACTGTTCGAAGGCGTGCGTTCCCACGCCCTCGATGTCGGCCTCGGTGATTAGCCCTTCTCTCAGCAGACGCCGAGCGAGGTGCGTGTTCGGGTAGATGGTGAGGCCAAACAGATACAGGTTGAAGGGCCGCTCCAGCTCCATGACCAGTCGGAACACGGAGTCCTTGTCCTCTTCCTCACTGACCGGGTCATCCCAGATGATCTGCAAACTCGAGTCAATATCGAGCTTCCGGAAAATGCGTTGGGCATTCAGAATCTGTTCATCGGTGGTGTTGCGGTTGTAAAACTCTTTGTTCACTCGCTCCGAGGCTTGGATGCCCATGCAAACCGCTCGGAGTCCAGCCTCTTTGAGGTGTTTGAGCGGCTCATAGGCCACCATCCGCGGATCGACGAGCACTTCAAAGGGAATGCCAACCCGTGCGGGCCACTTCTCTTTAAACTCCGCGATCCAGCCCTTGCGGAGCGGGAATACCTCGTCATCAAAGCGCACGACTTTGATGTCTTTGCACAGTTTTTTGGCGTACTCAAGTTCGGAAACCAAATGTTCGACCGAGCGGATTCGAAACTTCTTGCCTTTGCCGTCATACAACGGCTTGGTGAGCGTGTTCGAGCAGAAGGTGCACGTCCAGTAGGGACATCCCCGACTCGCCAACAGGGTGTACTCGGGGTTGGTGATGAAGGGATCGCCCTGCGTGACAACCGATCCTTCGATGTGAAATTTGTCATCTTCGGTGTGAAAGTCGCGGAACGGCACTTCGTTGAGATCAACGAGTGGCGCAATGTCGTTGCGATACACAGTATCGCCGTCGCGCATCCAAAATCCCGGAACCGAGTCGGCCCGTTCACCGCGCTCGATGGTGTCGAAGAAGTCCACCACTGCGTGGTCCACCTCGCCCACCGAAATGTAGTCGGCGATCGAGATGCACCGCTCCGGAAGAAACGTGGGGTGCATCCCACCCCAAAGAATCGGAAGGTTCAGTTCATGGCGCACCCGCTCGGTCAAGTATTTCGCCATGCGGTGGAATGCGCTCGCGCGAACGGAGAATCCCACAATATCGATCCGGCGATCGGCCAGCAGTGTGATCAGCGCGTTGACCTCTTCCTCGGACGGCCATGGGAAGCGATTGTTCACCCAATCCTTGAAGTAAATTTCAGTCACGGAGTAGCCCGCTTCGCGCAACGGTGTCGCCACATGACGCACGCCATTGTTCTCCAAGGCATACAAACTGATCACAGCAATTCGGAGTTTCTTCGACATTGCACTCCTATTCTACCGCGCTTGGCAGCAATCGGCGCAACGAGATTACACCCCGCATCGGTTATTCTGAAACTTGGGAGGCCTCGACTATGCTGGTGGTAGTGGGTGCAAACGGACGCACCGGAGTCGAAATCGTACGCGAAGCATTGCGCCGAGGGCGTGCCGTCCGAGCGGTGGTTCGCGATGACCGGGACGCACGGAACTTGGACGATGTGATTGATGTTCAGCACATTAGCTACGCCGATCCGGACCAGCCGACATCCCTTCCTGCAGCCCTCACCGGCGCCACCGAAGTGATCATCGCGATCGATCCGCGAACCGCTGGTCCGGGTTCACCAGTCTACTCGGATGGAGCCTCTCCTCATGTTGTCCGAGCAGCCCGAGACGCTGGCGCAACGGCCATCATTTACATGTCGGTCATGGGCGCGTTTCGGTGGTCAGGCAACCCACTCAACCGCAAAGCGTTCTACATGGACCGCGGTGTCCGCGCCGAAGATGCGCCGTGGACCGTCATCCGTGTGAGCACCTACATCGACGAAGTCATTGAAGGGCACGTCCGACCGCCCGACGGCGGCCGAGCTCACCGAATCAAACGCTCATCCCGCTACTCCCCCGTTTCGCGCCGCGACGTTGCAGCCATGGCACTGGATTACTTGTCCAGAGCCACTGCCGGTCGGCAGGTGTGCGTGGGAGGACCCGAAGTGTTTACCGGCCCGGACCTTGAGTCTCTTCTCGAACGCTGGCGAACGCCCGCGCGTCGGAAGACTCGGTTTATGGCGATCCCGAGTGGTGACGTTTCCGTCATGCCGGATTCGACTCGCGTGACGATCGGCAGGGTGCCTCGCGATCACCTTGCGGATTTCTTGGACCCCTCAAACGAGCCTCCCCCTCGCGATGAACCACCCCCCGTGTATGCACGCCCCACGCCGGGTCCGCACCCGGCCGATCTTGGACAGGCCTATAAAGTGCTTGAGCCATGGGGCGAGGACTTGCGGCGTGTCATACACACGCAACTCGTCAACGACCTCCCTCGACTGGGCCTTGCCGCCGACAACGTGGCCTTGGATTTCCAGCGCGCACGTGCACCGAAGGATGCCCGGGCCGCCAAGGCGCACGATGGAAAGTTTACGGCACTCGGCGGCGTCCGGGTCGTCGATACTGAAATGAACATTGCGGTCCATACCGGGCCGATTGATTTTGTTCGCGACAAGAATGCCGAGGAATTTCACTGCTGGTGGAAAGGCCACGGAATCCCCGAAACTGTCTGGCTGGAACTCGATATGGGCGTGCAGCGCAGAATGGTCAAGGCCGGTCACTGGGATGGTGACCCGTTAATCGAGACCTTCAGGAAGCAAAACGGCTGAGCGTATTCAGACTTCGATGGAGTGCCCGTCAAGCGCGTCAGCAAGGTCCTCAGCGATCTGCGCTGCATCATCGAAGGCTGCGTCGTTGTCTCCCGCGTCCGCTTCGAGACTCATGACGATCCCGTCTCGCCCCAAGTCATAGACCGTGATCTCGACGAGCGCCGTATCCTCCGACGCTTCGTCCCACGGCACGTCAAAAAATAAGGTGATGAACTCAGGGTCTTCCTTCTCGACAGCAACAGAGACCCCCTCATAGCTGCTCGCCACTTGCTCGCCGGCGGTGCGGAGTGCCGCTTCGTTCAGAGACTTCGATGCCAAACGCCAGTGCATGTCCATTCCCAACACGTATCACTCGCAAGGCTATGATGCCCCATGGACGTTGAATCGCGACTGAACACTGTGCTCCTCTTGCTCGTATGCGTTGCATGCCCAACTGCGTTGGTGGTTTGGATGGCCCCCGACGGCGTTCCCGCGGGGGTAACTGCCGCAATGGTGGCGGGCATTTCGCTCCTCGTAGCCGGTGGGGCTCTCTGGACTAGCGTCCGCATCGGATTGTCGGTGCGTAAGGCTCGGACATCTTCATTGATGATCGGCGGGCTCGTCGCAGTGGGGCTGAGTGTCAGAGCCGGGCTCGACCTGCGGGCATCAACCCAACTGTCGCAGGATCTCATCCGCCCCGCACCCGAATTGGGACCGGGCGGTAAAGCCTTGATTCCGAACCTCACCGACGCTGAGTCCGTGGTTCCCAATCGACCGCACCACCCCGATGACGTGAATGCTGCGGACAGGCTCGATCGATTCTCGCGTCTGCGTCGATTCACCGCGTCGACCAATGCTTTGGGTATGCGAGGCCGCGCCTTCGAGATGCCCGCCCCGGGGTATCGCATTCTCTGCATCGGCGATTCCGTCACTTTTGGGTGGGGCGTTCCCGACCACGAGAGCTACCCGGCCCATCTCGAGCGCACGCTAAATGTCGAAGTCCTGAACGCAGGCATGCCGGCCTCAAAGCCATCTCACATGGCGCGTTGGCTCGAAATCAATGCCCACGCAATCGACGCCGACCTCGTCATCCTTGCAGCGCGACCGCACTGGGCGGCACCCGACCCCTTCGTGGACTACCAGCGCGCAATCGAAGTGGCCGAAGCAGCGATTGCGCCGGCTCGACTCGTGATCGTGCTGCCGCCAGTCAGCACCTTCGATCCGATGGGGGTCCGAGACCGTTTCAAAGAGGTCGATGGCCTCAAGCGGGTGCTGGGAGGTCGTCCTTTTCTCGAACTGACACCGATTTTTTGGGGTGCACAAACTGCCCCGGGTGTTGTCATGGAATCGGAGGGCCAAACGCAACGAATGGTGCGACTCCCAGACAGAACCATCGTGGTCGAGGCACCATCGAGTGGTGACCGTCTCGCCGAAAAACTGGTCGATGCCTTC
>DEBL01000383.1 GCA_002348535.1 Deltaproteobacteria bacterium UBA2957
GCTGCAGTTGGATTGTCGGGATGGAGTTGAACAGCCAACGGACCCGGAGGTGAGTTAATCGCTGGACCCTCCTCATCCTCACCTGAATCACAAGCCATGTACGAGAGCGTCACCAAAACAAAAATGCGCATCCATTACTCCTGCTGACTGGCGTCACCTATAACCGAGACGGCAATTTGAAAAATGGGGCGTCCGGTTTGCCTGACGATCCGCGAGGCATCGCGTTTGCAGCGCAACACAAGCACAACAATCCATCGACTTGCCGACAACAGTGGCGTCGGACGCGGGACTTATGCGTGAGCCTCGCCATTCGAGCACGTGAACTCACAGAAGACAGCGAACCCCTTCACTAAAGCTCCTGCACTTCACTCCAGTCGATCGCTCCAACGCACGGTTATCGGTAACCTCATCTTCGTCCACCGCAGCGATGAGATCGGGGTCGAAGTCGGGAGCAACTCGTGCCAGCTGCACAAAAAGAGCCTTGGGAAGGTGAAGTGGGCGAACCGTTCGATTCATGGCCGAGGCAATCGTCCCCACAATCTCGTTCATTGTGAGCGCCTCGGCTCCCCCCGCATCAAATGCTCGGCTTGGCAGGTCCTTGTCCAAAAACGACAACATTGCATCCGAGAAGTCATCCACGTGAATCGGTTGCCTGCGGTATTCCCCGTTCCCGATCACGGGAACTACGGGTGAGTTCCGAACCCACCCCGCGAGCGTATGAAAGCTCTCTTTGTGTCGCGGCCGATGATTGACCAATTCCGGTCCATAAGGCGCACTCGGGCGAAGCACAGCGTAAGGTAAGCCCGAATCTTTTAATCGCTGCTCGTCCCGACGCCGACTCTCCCTGTATGGACTTTCCTGATCCCAATGAACGACTGTGCTCGAGGCGTAGACGACTGGACGGTGAAAGCTCAGCACCGCATCCATAAGCGCCTGATTCGTTTCACGTGCGCCCTTTCCCTTTACCTTCGTGGCCAAATGGACCACAGCATCGAAGGGTTGATCTCCCACCTTATTCACATCACGCCGATGACGAAGGTCGGCCTTGATCGGCGTAACATTGTTCAGGCGCAACGCCGTAGTGTGATGCAAGGCCACCACCTCATGTACCGCCGATGCGCGCACACAAAAATGTGCTCCCACAAAGCTTGAAGCCCCTGTAACCAATAAGCGCATGCTTCATCCTGACACAAAAACAGCACCATCAAGCAAGGCACGCGAGAACGCGGTGCGCTACGAACCCCTATGCCATCCGCGATATTTCGAGAAAACCTGCTCCAGAATAAGGTCGCCATTGTCACGGGTGGGGGTTCTGGAATCGGCGCAGCTTGCAGTCGCGAGCTGGCTCGACTGGGGGCCACCGTCGTCATTGCCTCCCGTGATGAGGATCGCATTGCACGCGCAGCGGCGGGTCTCACCGATGAACTCCAGTCACCCGTTCACGGCATTGCGACCGACATCCGTAATCGAGACCAAGTGGCCGCACTCACTGACCAGACCCTCAGCCGATTCGGCCGCATCGATATTCTGGTGAACAATGGAGGCGGCCAGTTCTTCAGCCCAGCACAGTTCATCACGCCCAATGGTTTCGATGCGGTCGTCGCCACAAACCTCACCGGCACCTGGAACATGACGCAGTCAGTCGCCAACTCGTGGATGATTGAAAACGGTGGCGGTCGTATCATCAACATCACCATGAATACAAACCGCGGGTTTCCCGGAATGGCGCACTCCGTTGCTGCTCGTTCCGGCGTTGAAGGACTCACGAAAACCCTCGCAGTCGAATGGGCGTTCGCGGGAATCCAGGTCAATGCAATCCAGCCTGGGGTCATCGCCTCATCAGGCCTGAACACCTACCCCGATGCCGCGACAATGATCGAACAGGCTCAACAGCAAATACCGGCAAAGCGACTGGGAACGGTAGATGAAGTCGCTTGGCTGGTCGCGTTCCTCGCCTCGCCCGCAGGCTCCTACATCACGGGGCAAATCATGGCTGTCGATGGTGGCCGGAGTCATTGGGGTGACACCTGGCCCATTCCCAACCCTGAACCCATGCAGCAGTGCACCATCGCTTCGGAGCCGTGGGAACAATCGTGATTCCGATAGAGGTTCAGTACTGTCGGGTCTGAAACTACGGTCCACCGGTCGATCGAGCAGCAGCCGCAATCACCAAGGCGCTTGGCGTGCAATCCAGTCGCGTTGAAGGCGATCGTGGCGAGTTCACCGTACGGTTCAGACGGATGACTGTGGCCTCCAACTTGAACATCCATTTTCCGTGGCATCGCAGCCGGGGCCGCTCAAAGGGATGCAGGAAAGACCAACCCACATGGCCAGCAAGGCGTTAACTGTGCGGTTACGCAGAGGATAATGAAGCAATGACAACGGATTCGCATTTTCTGGACTGGACCAAACGAGAGGAACACGCCGAGCGAATGGTGGCACTGATCGGCATGCTGTACCGAGAACGCAGCGTCATTACGACGATCTACGGGAAACCGCTTCACCACAAGACCCCGATTCAGATCATAAAAGCCCACAAGTATGCCCGGAAGTTCGACGGAAAAACCGCCATCAACATGGCAGAATCCGAGGCGGTGCTTCGGCGGATGACGGAACTTCAACTCGGTCCAGCCCGCATCGATGTGGGCAAACTGGTCAGCATGGCACGATCGTCGCCGCTTGGCCTCGTGGGGTTTGTCGACCAATCATTGGCTGATCTTTCGCTCTCCGACACTGCGGACGCCGATCCAACCGACGTTGTTCTCTACGGATTCGGACGAATCGGACGCCTATTGGCCCGCATGTTGATCAACAAAGTTGGCGGTGGCCAAAAAGCCCGACTTCGCGCTGTAGTGGTGCGCCCAAAAGGCGGCGAAGACTTGGCTCGAAGGGCAAGCCTTTTGCGCCGCGACTCTGTTCACGGGCCCTTTCAAGGGAGCATCGATCTCGATCGAGAAAACAACGAGTTCATTATTAATGGCAATCGCGTGAAGCTGTTGTACGCGAACTCTCCGAGCGAGATCGACTACACCGCGCACGGGATCCGCAATGCAGTGATCATCGACAACACAGGCAAATGGAGGGATCGTGCAGGACTGAGTGAGCACCTCAAATCACCCGGCGCGTCCAGAGTATTGCTCACCGCACCCGGCAAGGGTGACATTCCAAATATCGTTTTCGGTGTAAATAGTGAAAGCCTCTCTGCAGACGAGGCCATCGTTTCCGCAGCCAGTTGCACAACCAACGCCGTGGTGCCTCCGCTGGCTCAGATCCATGCAGAATACGGTATTGAGTCCGGTCACATCGAATCCGTACACGCATTCACCAACGACCAGAACCTAACCGACAATTACCACCCTAAAGATCGCCGAAGCCGAAGTGCATCGATGAATATGGTGATTACGTCCACCGGCGCCGCCACGGCGGCGGCCAAGGCGTTGCCCGACCTTGCAGGCAAGCTCACTGCTTCCGCGATCCGTGTCCCAACACCCAACGTATCGCTCGCAATTCTGAACCTAAACTTGGCTCGGCCAACCACTCGAGAAGAGATCAATGAGTTCCTTCGCGGGACCGCAATGGAGGGGGAAATGCAGGACCAAATCGACTGGACTGCTGCGCCCGACGTGGTGAGCATTGACCTTGTCGGAAATGATCATGCCAGCATCATCGACGCCACGGCAACACAAACAGACGGCACTAAAGCCGTGGTCTACGCTTGGTACGACAACGAGTACGGCTACAGCGCCCAGTGCATTCGATTGATGGCGCAGATGATCGGTCTCAGCCGACCGTCGTTGCCCTAAAGAACCAAGGCCGCGACCACCGTCGCATCATCCGGCCCCTTGTTGCGTGAAACCGCACCCAAAATGGCCTGCGTCGCCGCGGCTGGGTCTCCGTTAGCATGGGCCCAGAAGGACCCCAGTTCATCAGCGGACACGAAAGCAGTGACTCCATCCGTGACCAAGATTACCGCATCACCAGCGATCACTTCATGGTCCACCAGTTCGATGACCTCGCTGACTTCCGGACCCATCCCAAGGAAGTTATCGAGTTTCCTGCCCGAGTCTTCGTCACCAACCGTGAGACGCTGGACGGCGTTTCCCCGAATTCGAAAGACGTGGGAGTCGCCGACCTGAAACACGTGAACTCGACCGTTGTACACCCACGCCGCAGCCACGGTACAGGCCGCCTTTCCCTGACGTTCCCCTCGAATCTCCCAATCAATTTCGGAAATCAAGGAAACCATCGAGGTCGGCGTTGGTTCAATGTACGAGTCGAAAAACTGACTCAGGCGACTAATGGTGAGTTGACTCGCCCAGTGGCCATCCGAGACGGTGCTCACACCATCCGCTACGGCGAATACACATCCTCGATCGGCTACGCCACGGGTGCGGACCGGGTGATCAAGCAAGACAAAGGCATCCTCATTCCGAGAATGCTGGTCTCCCTTGCGGCTGGCTCCCCATGCGCGCGTCTTTGGCGTCCAGTTCAACACGGCCTCAGCCTACCAGATGCGGGCCGCATTTATGGCTGTGCATCGACCGTGTGACGTTCAAGCTTTCTCTATGGCTTTCAGCCGCGCGCGCGATAACAACTGAGTCGACCACTTTTGGAGGACCTCATGGAGCTGCTCGAATTGCTTGAGCAAGAGAAGGTTGAAGAGTTCAACGCAAGCCGCGGCTTGAGCACTCGGATTGATTTGTTCGCCGCCGACCTCGCAGATAAAAATCTGCGCGGCGCAAACCTCACCGGTGTCAATCTCCAGAAGGCAGACCTCTCGGGGTGTGACCTCACCGATGCAGAGCTGAGCCAAACCGACCTCAGTGGCGCTGATTTGACCGGTGCCGTGCTCAAAAATGTATCGGCGATGCGATCACGTTGGCGGGATGCCTACCTCGGTGAGGCGGACCTGTCGGATGCAGACCTCGCGGGAGCCGATCTTACTGACGCCGACGTTTCCGATGGTAGCCTCGCTCGTGCAATGCTTACGGGCGCTCGACTCAAACGAGCAATCTTAGTGGGAACCGATGCATCTGCTGCCGACCTCGCCGAGGCCTACATGGTGGAGTCCGACCTCTCGCGCGCCGATTTCTCAGGGGCTCAGATGCGGGAGGCAAACCTGTCCGGTGCAGACCTGAGCGGCGCAAAACTTGCAGCCTCGGACCTGACCCAAGCCAAACTCGCTGGCGCCTCGCTTACAGCCACTGACCTCTCGGGCGCATGCCTCAACTCCGCTGATCTGACCGAGTCTGAGTGGTCCGGCGCCATTGTTGAAGGCACTGACTTTACACGGGCAGACCTCACCGGGGCAGACCTCAAGAACATTGATTTCGGCAAGGCAAAGATGACCGATGCCCAAGTAGATGACGGTGTCGCAGGTGGCCAAACCCACACCGAGGACATCGGTGTCGCCTCGGTCCACGTTGAAGATCCGCAAATCGCAGTCAACGGCACCAAAATCGCGATCACATGGGAAAACCCTGACCGGCAAGGCAAGCCAAGTCTTCGCATCGCTTCGGGTGCATCCGGAAAGGGGTGGTCTGGCAAGACTGACCGTCTTCCAGTCCCTGCAGACCTTGCTGTTGCCAATGCCTTGGTCGCGGTTGGTGACGGATTCATGGGCGCCACCTTGTTGGACCGGCCCGGCGGTGCAATCATGCAGTTTTCAACTCTCGGACGTGGCGGAAAGGTCACCGAATCGCGGTCCGTCAAGCTTGGCTATGCCCCCATTGTCCGTCCGGAAGTCCGCGTGGTGAACGGAGAAATCCTGCTGTACGGCATCTCGCGGCATGGACCAACGATCCGCGTGGATAAACTTACGGACGAAGGCCTTGTGCCGACATTCGGAAAAGCCATGCCGACGGCTCGCGGATTTGTGCCCGGCCCCATCCCTCATGTGTTGTCCAAAGGCGGCGTTATCGTGCCGATTACAGACCGGGGTATGGGCGAGCCCATGCGTGTTCCACCCACGTTTCCCGGTCGAGCTCAGGTCGCGGCACCCTTGGCTGAAGGACTGGCCCTCGCCTGGATCCCAAGCAGCGGCAAGGGATTCCGGTTTTGCATTGCGCGTCCGGGACATGCTCCCGAGGAGCATGTAATCCTGCCGAAAGTCGAGATCGGCACGCTCGACATGATCAGCAAGGAGGACGAAGCATGGGTTGTGTTCACGCGCGAGTCCGAAAGTGCTGCTGACCCCTCACCGGCCTGGGTCGTCTCATTGCCCCACGGCACTCCGGAACTTCTGCATCAAGGCGAGGAGGACGCGTACACGATTCACTTTGCGAGCCAGACTCCCGGCGACACCCCGACAGTGGGCATCGCTACATTTGATGGCTCGCTGTCCGTTTATGCACTCGGAACACGTGGTCCCAAGCAGAAGTTTCACATTGCGGGACCGGCCAATTCTTAATCCATGGTGTACATTCTCATCCGTTGACCCTTGGAGGCGCCATGCAGGCCATCAAACGCATTCTCGTTCCCACTGATTTTTCCGAAGTATCCCACGCGGCTCTCTCAATGGCCCTTCAACTGGCCAGCGACTACGGTGCGCAACTTTTCGTTCTGCATGTTGTCGATGACCTTGACCGCGAGTTGAAGAAACGTCTGGTCAGCGCTCCGAACGATGACGTCGTTGAGAACCTCATCCGACGCGGTGAGACCGCCATTCTCGATGCAGTTGAACTCGAGCGCAGCCGGGCGCGAGATGCGGGCAAGCAGCTGAAAAACTCGCCACTGAAAATGATCGTCACCGGCGGTGACTGGCTGGAAGTCAGCATCGGTCTCATTGACGAACACGATCTCGACCTAATCGTGACGGGAACCCATGGCGGTAAAGGCATCAAAGGCCTTCTGCTCGGTAGCATGTCGGAACAGTTGGTTCGTCGCGCCGCCTGCTCGGTGTTCGTTGTCAAACCGCAGGGCTATCCTTACTTGCGCGACTGAGTCTCAACACGGACCACGATCGGCTCTCCAAGGCGACTCGTTCCCTCAATGCTGGCCAGTTCCGCACCCAGACCACCGAACAGTTCGGCAATCCGGCGACCTCGGGTCGCATCACGCGGCATGGACATGATGGTTTGCCGCAAGCGTGTCGCGGCGGGACCCACCAGACGGACATCAAGTCTACGACCGACCAGCACCTGTTCCACCTTGGACTCGGGAGCTTCCGGCAGTTGGCTTAGAAGGTCACTAAAGGTCATGCCCGACCACAACGGGGGGTCGATCTCACCAACTGCGCATGCAGCACAAGAAGGATCCATCCAAACGAAACCGTTCTCCGTCGCAACGCGAACCACCGCGCCCGTAAAACCCAAGGGCGCACCATCGACCACTGCGCCAGCCCCGCTGGGTCGGACGGGAATCGCCTCCGCCTTGAACCCCAACTGCTCAACGTACCGTGTGAGGAGCAAGGCCGATTCGTAAGGCGTTGCCCACCCCGATTTTCTGACCTTCATGAGCGACCGCGGTTTCAACGGGTGCGACCCCGGCAGGCGTCCACGGTGCACCTGACTCTTCACCAAGTCAAGCACTGCCCCAAGATCGCGAGCCTCCGCCTCAACGCCCTTGAAGTCAAGCCCAATGCTCGGTTCTGGCATGCTTTGTACTCGGCTGCCACGATTGACCTCCTCGAGGGCGTTGTCGGGTACCGCGATGCCCCCAACGGATGTAATCCGGACCGATCCCGATCCCGGTCCACTGAGACGCAACTTCCCTTCAACATGCTCAAGGGAACCACCGACAGCTTCGACATCGACATTTTCTAGTGTGAGTTGCTCGCCATCAGCCAGTTCAAACGCGAA
>DEBL01000277.1 GCA_002348535.1 Deltaproteobacteria bacterium UBA2957
GCAAGGGTTGCCCCTACGACGCCGGCTGCGAACAGGGAGCTGTGCAAACGAAGCCGAGTTATCCATGCCCCCACGACCGCAACGACAGCGTGGAGCCATGCCAATCCGCACACCGCTCCCCAGAGGCTGGTGGCCGTCAACGACATGATCCAGTACGGCGCCAACAATCCAACACCGTATCCCGGCGCATGCGCTCGCCCATCGCCTCGCAAAGCAGCCCAGAACGGCCCAATTGAGTCTTGGAGCACCGTGCTCGAACCGATGTTGCGAAGGCGAGCCCACGCGGCGAGCACTAAAGTTCCGCCGAGCAGCACGTAAAGCATCCAACGGCGGATCATTCTTTGATGCAGCATTCCTCATCACAGCACAAACGCCAGAATCTGTCCGCCGGCCCCAACCCAACCGACCTACAGTGAATTGCATGCAACCCGCTGACCTCGACCACGACTACCCCCTTCAGATTTCTCGGTCTGCGGTGTGTCTTGCGGCGCAACTGGAAGGGCACCTGCTCACATCCGGTGAACAGTCCATACTCTCGCGATGGAACGGCCTCGGCGACGACGACGCCCACGTGTTGGCTCGATTGGTCTGGCGAAAGGTTCAACCAGTTCGGCTGGACACATTTTTCGTGCCTGGTGTTGATGACCTCACCTCATCGCTAAACCGCCTTCTGAGCGACGGCTTTATCGATGGAAATTCCCCCCTGCCGCGAGCCATGAAATTGTCGCGGCTGACGGTTGCCGAGTTCAAAAACCTCGCACACGCGCACGGACTGCCCACCGCTGGAAATCGTGCCGAACTGATCACAAGGACCCAGCACCTACCCCTCGGCGATGCCGCTCCCGATCTCGTGCGACCCCGACACCTCGGGCTCTTTCGGCGCATGTTTCGAGCGTACATGCGGTCCCATGATGGCGATTTGTCGGGGGTTGTCCTTTCTCAAATGGGTCGACGGAAGCCAGCGGTATACACGCCCACCGAGGGAGTGGGCCGATTTAGGAATCGCAAAGGGCTGATTGAGTATGAGCGCGCACTGAGGGCGCGAATGCAGCACATCGATGAAACCGAATGGGACTCCGTGCTCACAACAGCCAGCCAGGAACTGGATTTTGCCGAAAAACCTCCCGCCCATCGGTGGCGGTTTTCTGCTCGTCGGATGTGGGAAGAACTGGCCGCGCGCTGCCTTCGGCATGCCGAGCGGGTCGAGCCCGCCGAAGCAGTCTACGAACGCTATTCAGAACACCTGCAAAAGGATTTAGTACAACGCGGCCGTGTCTTGCATCGGGCCGCACTGACCGCTGGCCGTTCTGGGCGCCCCATCGAAGGGGTTGCGTTGTGCCAAACAGAATGGGCAGGAGACTGCACGGACTTTGCCCAAATTCGTACTGGGAAGAGACTCGCCAAACAGGGCGATACCGCATGGGACGGACCCAGCCTACCCCCGGCGCCTCCGACGTTCAAAGTAACGACCAGTCTGAGGCCGAATCGTGGACGATGGCAAGATGGTGACCATTGCTGCTCCGTCGAGCAAGTCGTGATGGAGATTTTAGCAGCCGATGGTTTTGAGGCTTTTCACGTTGAATCAGCTGCGTGGACCACCCTCTTCGGCCTCCTGTACTCGGAGGCGCTGTTTGCATCGATTCCCGGAATGCTTCCAACGCCACACCTGCGAGGCCCAATCGATCTCGGGACACCCAGTTTCCTGGAACGCCGGCGCCATATCATCGAAGATATCGAGGCGGATATTCACGGTGGAAACGCATCGCGCCGATTGACCGCGTCTTGGCAGCACTCATTTGGCCAAGACATCATCGGTGTTCACTGGTCTGCAATGCCACTGGATGCGCTGTGCTGGCTCGCTGATTCCCTGCCATCAGAGACGTTGGTGGCCCTCATGGGAGCATTTGCAACCAATTGGTGGGATGCAGCACGCGGCTGGCCAGACCTCGTTGTACTCGACCGAACTGGTCCCAAGCCACAGTCTGACTCCGTGAAACTCATTGAGGTCAAAGGTCCAACTGATACCCTGCGCGACGCACAGCGGTGGTGGCTAAACGAACTTCTTCGGCTGAAAATTGATGCCAGAGTATGGTCGGTGGTGCCTCAGGCTGGTTAGCCATTCCACTGGAGGGAGCATGTCCATCGAAGAAGAAGTGAAAGCCGCAATCGAGCAAGCCATCGAGGGATCCGTCGCCACCGTCAGCGGTGGGGGTGGGCACTTTGAGATCGAAGTGGTCTCGGAGATCTTCGCCGGCAAGCGGATCCTCGAACAGCAACGATTGGTGTACAGCGCCATCGCCCATCTTATGGCGGGTGACGCAGCACCGGTCCATGCCGTCGATCGCATGGTCTGCCGCACGTCCTGAAACGCTTCCACACGAAAATGCCGCCCCATTACGGGCGGCATTTTTTTGATGCACTGCTCCCGTTATTCGAGAACTGTCCCCGTGCAGAATGTGGCGTTCGTACCAGGGGTTCCAAGGTCGGATGTGTCCGTGATGCTCGCCGATGCTGCGCACCATGCATCCGCCGAATCGTTCGCGGTGGCGGCGCCCTCACCGCTATGGCTTCCACTGAGTTCCATGGCAACTCCAGCGCTGTATGGCCACGAGTCATCGTACTCGACCGAATCAATCACCACGTCCCCAAAGCTCAGTGTGATGGTGTCGGCATCATTGTTGAGGCTTACAGCCTTCCGATAGTCGGCAGATGCTGCACCCGCTTCTGTGATGGCTGACCCGTAGGGCGTCCCATCGGTGCTCCGGCGCGTCAACACAGCAACACCACCTGCGGCGACCACGGTGTTGGCTTCTACATAAGCAACATGGTCGGAAGCATCGCTGAGCATCAGGCAGTTCAAGTCCACAGAACCGCCCGTGGTGTTCATGACTTCGATGTATTCACCGACGTAGTCGCTGGTAAATGAAGGATCAACCATCAACTCAGTGACGGCGAGGTCTCCGCTCCCGAGGTCACCGATGCACTTGTCCGCTTCGCAGCTTCCACATGTATCGGCATACCCCACAAGGTCTGCCGCTGACCGAGGTTGAACTTTGTATACGCCCTCTTGGAAGTACACGACACCGATGATGTTCTCGAAGGTGTCCCCCATGCGGACATATTCGAGATCGATGAACATGTTTCCGACATAGGCTCCACCATCGACTCCGAACGAACCCGACCCGTATGGACTGGTGACCGTCGTTGCATCGAACCGCACAAGCACTCCTTCGTACGCTTCAGCAAGGCTGGGGTCGGTCAACGTAGCCCCACCAACAAGCGTTGCTGGAGGCAACTCTGTAATGCCCCGAAAGACGACGGCGTCTGCTGAACCAATGGAAAGTTGGGTCTGAGTCTCGGTGTCCGGGAGGGCCTCTTCGACCCCACCGCCAGTGTCTTCTTCCGCATCCCCGATGGACGGTGCATACTCACCAACAACACCGGTAATGGAAATGCGCTGTCCGGGCTCAACCGCAAGACCTTCAACAAATGGAGCGTACACCCACAGGCCACTGTTGGGGCCTCCGGTTGCGTCACCGATGAAGAATCCTGTATTGCCCGCTGAGATGGGTGAGGTCACCACCACGTTATCCAGTGTCACTGTCTCGCCCGTCGTGATGACATGGGTTTGAACATCTGAGACGGTTGGTCCGGTCGTCCCGCCGGTATCGTCCGCGTCAGCATCCGCATCCGCATCCGCGTCGGCATCTGAATCTGAATCGGCATCCGCGTCTGCGTCTGCGTCCGCATCGGCGTCGGCTTCGGGGTTGGCCGTGTCTTCGTCCACGGTGGCGTTGGTATCAGATGGGTCTTTTGGGTCGCACCCAAGAACACCCACGGTCAACAGGAAGGCGGCGATATTCGGTCGAAATTGCATGTTGTCTCCAATGCTGCAGCATTAAAATCTTCACAGATGGCGAGATGCAGTGTGTCGCGCATCCATCGCCGGTGCGCCGGGTTAATCGATTTTTGGAGATTGTCCATGTCCGAAGCCTATTCGAGTGTGTTGATTACCGGTGCTTCGGGTGGAATTGGCGCGGCACTCGCGCAGGCTATCGCTGCTTTCGATCCGGACCGAATGGTCCTTGTCGGCCGTCGTGCAGAGCCCATGCACACCTTAGCCGCTCAGCTCGACTGCCCTACCGAAATTTGCATCGCAGATATCGCGACGGACTCCGGCCGCGCCGGCGTTCTCGATCAGATGCATGGCATCGATCTGCTCGTAAACTGCGCGGGATTTGGGTCATTCGGTCCCTTTGATTCAGCGGACCCTGACCAGCAACGGCGAATGGTCGAGGTCAACTGTGTGGCCCCTATTGTGTTCACGCGGGCGGCCCTTCCATTGATGCGAAAAGCCGGCCGGGGATGCATCGTCAATGTTGCCTCCGGTATGGGGTACCAACCCATGCCCTTTATGAGCACCTATGCAGCGTCAAAGGCCTTTTTGCTTCACTGGAGCGAGGGTATCACCGAAGAACTTCGCGGTACCGGCGTTCGAGTCGTTACCGTCTGTCCAGGAACAGTACACACTGGCTTTGGCGCCGCAGGCAACATCCCCCTCTCGGAGATGGCGGGGGTTCCCCTCGTCACTGTTTCGCTCGATGCGGTGATTGCCAGCACCATGGCAGCGATCCAAGGTCGATCCGACGTGACGCGCCCCGGCCTCGGAAACTGGGTCGGCACGGCTGTTGGCCGACTGGCGCCGCGATGGTTGGTGCGCCGTGTGCTCGGCTGGGCGATGGGCCGCGATTACCGCAAGCTTAGCGGTTGATCAGCCACCGTCCAACAGTTGTTCGGAGCTTGCCATCTCGGCCCATGGCGCGCAAAACTGAACGAACCTCGCGGTCGGTGATGTCGTCCCAAGGCGCCTTGTGACGAGCTGCACCGACCAAGAGTGACTCCTTCAAGCCTGTCTCGTAGTTCTGCAATCGACTCATCACGAAATCCCCGATCCACTCTCGCCGTTCCGTGTCGTTCTGTTTTTTCACCGCAGCTGCCGACTTCTTCGGCTTCACGGCTTTGGTTCGGCTGGCAGCCGCCTCGGCAGCCACACTGGCTGATTCGCTGACTTCAAACGGGTCCGCCGCGGTGCCATCGACATGCTTGTGGAGCTTCGACGAGACCTCGCTATCCGGAGCGGCCGTCGCAACCGCAGAACGGAACGTCTCGGGAACTGCTGCGGCGTCCACATCGAGCAACAGCGAAACGTATGCTTCGAGATCCGCCATATCGCCCATCTCGCGGCCTGCTCGGCCCACAAACGCAGACAAATCAGCAGCCAGTTGCTCAGGCACTTGGTCGGACACTTCAGCAAGGGCGAACAGCGCGCACACAGTCTCTGGATTGATCTGATTGACCGGCAGACCCAGTACGTCTTGCGTCAGCACTTGAATGGTCGCCACGTCGGCGCCACGAAGCCCCTCAACAGAAACGCGTTTTATTTGTTCGCTCATGTTATTACCTCCAACGGCATGCCGGTGTGTGAACCTATCACACATGGGCGCCATCAGCAGACTTAGAATCACCGGGGGGCCAAATGCGGATCACAAAAGTCTATACGAAGTTCGGAGATAAAGGGTCCACTCAACTAGTGGGTGGACGTAAAGTTTCCAAGGGTGAACCTCGAATCGAGGCTTATGGGACCATAGACGAACTAAACTCAATTGTGGGCCTCGCGCGGACATTCAACGGCCGTTCCGATGCAGGTGACGTTGTTGTGACGCGGATCGATGACATGCTCAAGGTGGTTCAAAACAAGCTTTTCTGTCTTGGGGCCGATCTCGCCACGTTGCCGAGTGACCGCTGGGAGGGCATGGAGCGCGTCACGACCGCGGACATCAAGCAAGTGGAATCTTGGATCGACGACCTCAATGAAGAACTTCCGCCGTTGAAGGAATTCATCCTGCCCGGCGGAGGTCCGGTGGGCGCCTTTCTTCACCAAGCGCGGACAGTGTGTCGTCGAGCCGAGCGAGTGCTGGTCCGACTTGGCGCCCTCGAGCCCGAAGCGCTTGATAGCAGCCTTCCCTACGTCAACCGCCTAAGCGACTACTTTTTCGTTCTTGGACGCTGGGCTGCCAAAGCCCACGACGAGCCCGAATTCCTGTGGGAACGCTAAAACTTCAGGTTCCAGCCCAGCACGCCACCGCCATCGAGCGACACGCCCACCCAGGTCATCCCTGCACCCAACGTGAGTGCGCTGGCGGCGCCAAGCACAAGGCCGTTGGTCAACGAACGTTTTTCTGCTAATGCTTTGCTCGTTGTTGCCGCTTCCCACTGGTCGTGAGCGCCGAACGACATCGCATAGAGGGCAATCCCGCCTGCGATGAAGGCGCCGCCGCTGATCAATGCGGGTGTCTTCATTGGCGGGCGAGTCCGCTCAATTTTTTCGACGATCAAGCTCGAACCGGCAAATGTGGTCTCGCCGGCAGGTGCGTCGGCGTCGGTCAACAGCGAAGGGGGTAATGCGGCGCCATCGACGACCCAGACCTCCTCCACAGCGTTCCCTTCCACCTTTATCAGCTGGACAAAGTGCGGCCTGTCCGACGTCAGCATCGGTTCGCGCAACGGGCGCCCATCAACCGTCAATCGGTATCCCTCGGGTACCGCAAGGCGCTTTCCGCCTGCAGCATCAACGGGAGGCTTTCCCGCCTGCTCTCGCTGAAGCTCGAAGGAGGTGCGAACGGGGTGGCCCACCGGAACCTCAGCGACGTCCCAGTCAAAGGTAGGGTCAAGCTCCAAGGCGGACCGAAACCAGCGTTCGGCATTTACCGTGTCGTCCGAAACAAAGAAACTCAGACCAGCGTACCGGTAGATGCTCGCGAGCACCACTGGCGCAACCGGCGCGTCCATGCAGGGCAGACCAGCGACCAAGGCCTCCCCAGGGGCTCGCAGCCTTAGCGTGTTCATGTCACCGCTTCGAAGGGCCTCTGACATTGCGGTGAGGTCCGACCCAAGCTGGGTCGCCGTGTAGGGGGCGGGACACGCCGCAGCTACAGACTGGTGGCCCAATAATCCGGCAAAAATGCATGGAAG
>DEBL01000330.1 GCA_002348535.1 Deltaproteobacteria bacterium UBA2957
GTTGGTGGGCTCATCGAGCAGCATCAGGTTGCCCCCCGTCTTGAGCAATTTGGCGAGATGGACTCGGTTCCGCTCCCCGCCGGAGAGGGTTCCAACTTTTTGCTGCTGGTCTGTCCCGGTGAAGTTGAATGCAGAGACGTATGCGCGCGAGTTCATCTCCACGCCATCGATCGAAACCAAGTCATGGCCGCCGGATATTTCTTCCCACACACTCTTGGAATCATCGAGAGCATCCCGCGATTGATCCACGTAGGCGAGGTCGACGGTTTCACCCACTTCGAGCGCGCCCTCATCGGGTGTTTCAGTACCGGTGATCATCTTGAAGAGCGTCGTCTTACCGGCACCGTTGGCGCCGATGACTCCGACAATTCCGCCTCGGGGCAGGTTGAAGTCCAATTCATCAATCAGCAGGCGCTCGCCGAATCCCTTGGTGAGCTTGTCCGCGGTGACCACCACATCGCCGAGGCGTTTGGTCATTGGAATTCGGATTCGGGCGCCCGTAGCCCGACGGGCTTCTTTCGCTTGCGCCACCAATTCCTCGTACCCGGTGATTCGAGCCTTTTGTTTGGATTGGCGCGCCTTTGGCGAGCTTCGAATCCACTCGAGTTCTTGCTTCAGGGTTCGTTGCCGCTTGCTTTCGGCTTTTTCCTCTTTTCGGAGCCGTTCGGTCTTCTGCTCGAGCCAACCCGAGTAGTTTCCTTGGAACGGAATTGCGGACCCGTGGTCAAGTTCGAGGATCCACTCTGCGACATTGTCGAGGAAATACCGGTCATGGGTGACGGCGATGACACAGCCGGGGTATTCGGCAAGGTGTCGCTCCAGCCAACCAACGGTTTCGGCATCGAGATGGTTCGTCGGCTCATCGAGGAGAAGGACGTCGGGTTTGCTGAGCAGGAGTTGGCACAGTGCCACGCGGCGCTTCTCTCCGCCTGAAAGGTGCTCTACGGACGACTCGGGGTCGGGGACTCGGAGGGCATCCATGGCCACTTCAAGCGTTCGGTCGAGATCCCATGCGTTGACTGCGTCAATCTTGTCTTGCAGTTCGGCCTGCTCGGTACAGAGTTTGTCGAAGTCGGCATCGGGATCGCCAAACGCCTCGGAGACTTCATCGAAACGCTTGAGCAGGCTTCGTACATCGGCCATTCCGAGTTCGATGTTCTCGCGGACCGTCAAACGTTGGTCCAACTGCGGCTCCTGCGGCAAATAGCCCACGCGGGCACCGGGTTTGACCCAGGTGGTTCCATTTGTGGGCTCATTCAATCCAGCCATGATCTTCAGCACAGTCGATTTTCCGGCGCCGTTGTGCCCGATGACACCGATCTTGGCGTCTGGAAAGAAGCTCAGGTGGGTGGGCTTCAAGATGGTTCGTCCTGAGGGCAGAACGACATCCACGCCTTGCATTTGGTAAATAAAATCAGCCATGACTGCTCCTGTAGCGGGGTCATAACGGAGCGACCCGGGCGCGGACAAGGTGGGGGGTGTCTTGGATGTGTTCGAATGCGTTTGTGTCACCAAACGTATGGGAACCTGGAAGCCGATTGCCCCAGTAAAATCTATTTACACGTCAATAGTTAAAAAGAATAAATAGAGGTCCAAACTGATTTTTCAATTCGATTTTTCTGGGCGCCTTTACTTCTATATCAAGTTCGGTAGCCTACCAAAGCATTCAGCATGTATTTCCAATGGAGAACAAAAATGAACAAGATTGCAGCAACTCTTTGCGCTGGAACTCTGGCATTCTCATCCACCGCGATGGCGGACAACTGGTCCAATAAGTCGGACGAGGTCGGCATCGGTGCCAACACCACCCTCGGCGGTACTCAAGGACTCCAAATCCGCTACGGTGCGACGTCCGCCGCTACGCTTCAAGCCACCATCGGACTGTCGAACAGCACGGCCTCAGTGGACGATGGAGACACGATCAGCACAGCGCAGAACCTCGGAGTCGGGGTAGCGGCGACGTACAAGGTCATCAAAGCCAAGACCGCTTCGGGGAGCCTTGTCGGCTCGGTGGATTACCACCAGTACAAGATAGGCAGCATCACCGATGATGCAGAGGGAGGACTTCAGAACACCGACTTGATCTTGGGTGTCGGATTCCAAGGCGAAGTGTTCTTGGCCAAGAAGTTCTCGATTCACTCCAAGGTCGGCCTCACCTTCGACTCCTTCAACGGAGCGGAAGCGGACGCCTTCGAGGGTTACGGCGACGACGATACCGACGATGACAACGACTACAGCGGAATGGCCATCAACCTGAGTGGTGGCCTGATCGGTGGAGCAGGCTTCACCGTCTGGTTCTAAATCGAGACCGTACCTGTAATCCGCAGTTCGCCCATCAGGTGCGGGCTGCGGATTTCTGGTGTGCGGCGGGCACGCGCAGTCCAGCATCCGCGGCGTTCGTCTCGAGTTGAATCGCGGCCATGATGATGAAGCTGACCCAAACGGAATCCGCCATAAACAGGTGAATCAACTGCAAGTAGACTGGTGCCAGAAGGCCGAGGTTGATGAATCCGATGGCGATTTGGAGTGCGGTCAGGCCCACAACAAGGGTCGCTGCGCGGTTGAGTCTGGCGTTCTGACGAAGTGGCTGCGCCATCGCGATCAATCCGAACCCCACCACCAACGCGAATACGGGATGGAGGGTCCGAAGACGCAGCAAGAAATGGGCGCCCACCGCCATGTCCGCCTTGAAGCCCTCGGCGAGGGTGGTTGAGGGGAACAACGTGTCGCCGAG
>DEBL01000384.1 GCA_002348535.1 Deltaproteobacteria bacterium UBA2957
TCTGCACAGGCCCGAGGGTGTCCACTTTCTCGGTGGACTGGGCACCCGCCGCGTGGGCATCGGCCATCACCGTTCCGATAAGCGGAACAATGACGGAGACCATGGTGAGAATGCGAAGCATACAGCGGGTTCCTTCCTGAGCGGCTGAGCGATGTACGTAACCCGTTTGGCAGGGCTTACTGTATGGGCAACACGCTAGAGAGACCTCGCCCCAGCGGTGCGTCGAGTCGCTCGCTGTTGAGCCGGTCGAGGGTTTGACGCTGAGCGAGATCTTTTCGATTTCCCGATCCGTTCATGGCCTTGTCTTGGACGGTTCCACTCGCCAGCGTGCGGTCTGAAGCACACGAGGTCACCTCGACACTGAGACTGGGCTTGCAGACCCACAGGCCGAAGGAGCTGCGCTTGTCGGGGCACCCGCTGTTCCATGCAAGCGTTAGTGCGGCGGCGCAGCCGGCTGTGCAGCGGTTTGCGGCGGTGGCCGACAGGCCCAATCTCGCCAAGCTCGGAAGCACCGCTTCGACCGCGGCGGTGTCTTCGTTGCGCGTGCCCGCCACGCACAATTTGGTCTCGCTGCGCACGGCGGCGGCCCATTGTTGGAGGCGTGTGTGGTCTCGGTCAAGTTCAGCATGTTCGGGTGGGACACCCCCAAGAATCGTGCGTGCCTGAACCAGCCCCGGCCGCGCCCGCCTGTGAGCATCGACGGCCTCAAGGTAGGCCGACGAGAACGCTTGAGTATCGCCTGCGTCGCGGGCCTGCTGCGCCCGCTTCACGGCGGTTTTATGCCGGCGCAGTTGGGGGGCAATCTCGTCTTCCAGCATCTGGGCGGCTTCTTGGCGGTCGAGGCAAGCGAGGGCGCGTGCTGCGTCGGGTGCGGTCGACGAGTCCACAATCCGAATGAGTTCGTTGTGCTCAAACTGACTTTCGATGGCGATGGTGGACTCGGAGCGAGTCATCGCCGTGGCGGATGGTTGGTCGCTCCGGGTCGCCATCGATTCGACCCGCTGAAACTCAGAGACGATCGACGATTGCACCTGGCTTGCGACCGCAGCTTTTGCCTTGTCGGCTGCGACGGTAATCGCATCGGGCGCATTGCTGTGAATCCCGAGTCCGCAGATAAATCGGGTCTGTGGGTAGTCGGGATGGGGGCTCGCACCGGGGTCGATGAGGTGCGGCGGCATGGGCTGAGTGCGGCACGCGAAGGTGGCCGCAATCGCCAAAAGGGTTGTGAACTGGCGGTGCATCATGCGGTTAACTAATTGCTGTTGAATGCCGCGCCAGTTGTGCGCAACTCCTGTTGAGTGCCGCACCGGTTGTGCGCAAGCAAAAAGGGGGCGGCAACCCGCGGCCCGTGGTGCGTTCAGCCACCGGAACCCACCAGCAGAATTCGCATTGGGGTGTCGGCTTCTGGCGTGTAGTGTGCAAAGGCCTTTCCGGTGCCGCATCCGGCTCGCCACTCGCGGGCGTTTCCGTATGGGTCGCGGCGTTTAACGGCGAGTCCACCGCAACGCGCCCGCAGGTCATTTTTTATCGCGGTCAAGCCCGTGAGCCGGTTCGGGTCAAAGGGTTCTGAGGTCGGCTTCATGGCCTGGTGGGTCACGCCAAAAGCGGCGGCCCAGAGCCGGTTTCGAACGAAGGCGTAAACCACGGTGGCGGTGTCGTCTTGCACCAGTAGAAAGCTCGGTCCGGCCTTGGGGAGTCCGTCCATCAGGCGATTGCGGACCCTATGGTGATTGAGCATGGCCAACAGTCCGGGTTTGTCGAGCGTGCCGGCGGCCAGCCCTTTGGGTTCACTCCACTTCACGGTGCGGGGTTCGTAGCCGGCCGCTGTGAGTTGGTCTTTGACCTGGCCTTGCGTCGCGCCAATTCGGCTGGCGTTCCACAGCGCGGGGCTCACCTGAGCATGCGCCATCGACCCCAGCAGCCAGAGCAGGAAAACCATTACATGCCTCCGATGAAGCGGGTCACCACTTCGCGGCGGAGGGCGTCAAGGTCATCGATCGCACCCGAGGCCTCTGCGCTCGCAAGAATCTCCATGGACGATACGTCAATCAGCTTCACAATCACGGTGATGGTGTTGCCCTGTCGTTGAGCCGATGGAAGCACAACTCTCGATGCCCGAAGGGCGCGCCCAACTTGGATGGCGTCGCCGTCGAAGATGTTGCGGTCTTGATAGGCCAGTTCGTTCATGACGCGGTCCACCTCGCCGCGCTCGACGACCTTGATCAGCCCCGATGAGGCAAGGCGCGCCGCCAAGTAGGTGTCGAAGCCCGATACGGTGGTTGCGAGGGAGCGTGGCGTGGCCTTGATGGGCATGACGGCGACCACCGCTTCATTGATGTGGCTGCCGATTCGACGAAGGGCGTCTTCAGCCGTTCGGCGCACCATCTCGTCGAGGTCTTGGACGCGGATCGTGTTTAAAATGGGGGCTGCCGAAGCGATCTTGCGGCTCCCGACCACTTCGACGGCGAGCGCGCGAACCATGGGGTTTCGCTCGTTTTCGATGGCGGCCACCATGGCGGCATCGATGTCGGTGCCAGACACGGTCTGCAGCACCTTCATGGCGGAGTGTCGAGCGCGCCACTGCATTCCGGCACTGACCTGCTTGAGCACCCCTCTGCGCATGCGGTCGCTGCCCGCGTCGATGCGCTCAAAGCTGCCTTGGATCGCCATGTCTCGGGTGGCGGTGTCTACATCGCTGAGTTGGTCGATGTACACCCTGTCGCGTCCCACATGGTCGAGGTCGGGGCCGAAGTTGATCAGCGCCTTCAACGATGCGCGACGCACGGCCAGACTCGCGTCGTCGGACGCAGCCTCCAAGGCGGGCAGGGCGTCGGCTTCGCGGCGTTGACCGAGCACCTTTACGACTTCTACACGGAGGGCGGTGTCTTGGGATCGCTGCAATTTTTTAATCAGCCATGGCGTTGATTTTCCATGCACGTTGGCAGCCGTAGCTGCACCTGAGACGAACATGAGCATCACCATCAGAATGTGTTTCATCGGAATGCCACCCGTACGGCTCGGCCGTTTGACCCATTTAGTCCGTTGCTGGCTCGACAGGCTGGGGTGAAGCCCTGAGTTCCCGCCGTACCGGCGCTGCCGTTTGAACCCGAACTGCCCGCGTCTGGATAGCCTCCGCCGTAGCCCGCGGCGCCTCCGGTACCGCCAAGACCCGCGGCCCCAGCGGATCCCGCCGTTCCCGGCCGCCCCTGCCGCCCTGCGAGGCCTCTGCCCCCGCCTTGGCCGGGGGCGCTCACAAATCGGAAATTGCTTCGGATTGCGGACCGAAATGAAGCGTCGCCTGCGATGGTGACCGTGATTTCGCCGCCGTTGCCGCCCTGCCCACCGTTGCCGCCGTTGCCGCCGCAGCCGGGGGCTGCTCCGTCCCCACCGTTGCCACCGTTGCCGCCG
>DEBL01000337.1:0-992 GCA_002348535.1 Deltaproteobacteria bacterium UBA2957
TGGCTCGATATCCAAGTGGGTCAGGACCCTCGATACGGGCCCACACAGCCGCTGGGGGTGCTGATGTTGGTCGCGCTGCTGGCCCACTCCGGCATTCGCGCAAAACGAGGGACGGCGGCATGGAAAGGGCGCACGGTCCCGATCCGCAAGTATCAGGGTCACGCGTCGTCGGACCCTGACTCGATGTAGATGCTCTGACTTGGGAAGGCAAAGTTCAGGCCGAGTTCATCGGCGATTGCCCATACCTTCATGCGGATGTCGTGATTGACCGCCAACTCGGTGGACCAACCCGCATCGGGTGAAAACGCGTGGATCATCACCTCGATGGCGCTGTCCCCGAAGTTGGTGAAGCGGACCTCATGCCCATCGTTGATTCGTTCATCAGCAGCGAACAGGGCGCTCACTCGGTCGCAAAAGGCATCGATTTGATCGCGTTGTGCGTCATAGGTGAACCCGACTGTGAATCGAATCCTTCGGGCTTTCCGTAGCCCCCAGTTGTCCACCCGTGCGGTCGCGATGGATGCATTGGGGATGGTCACAAGAGTGCCGAGGACGGTGCGGAGTCTCGTGGATCGAAATCCAACCTCTTCGACGGTGCCTTCGTTGCCGCCCACGACGATGTAGTCGCCGATCTGGAAGGGCCGATCGATAAAAATCATCATCGATCCGAAGAGGTTTTCAACGGTGTCTTTGGCCGCCAGCGCGACCGCGAGGCCGGAGATTGTGACGCCCGCCAGCAGGCTCGTGACATCCACGCCGAGATTGTCGAGGATGCTCAACAGCCCCAGCGCCCAGACCACCACCTTCAGGGCCCGACTCGCCAAGGGGATCAGTTGGTCGTCCATCTTGGTCTCGGTTTTCTCGGCCCGTGCAACGGCCAAGTCGGTGATGACATCGACCACGCGGAGGAAGACCACCATGATCGCCACGCTGAGCACCGCCTGCGCAACGGTGTGTAAATACGACGATGTGCGGACACCCAGTTGAAGGTC
>DEBL01000337.1:1393-6782 GCA_002348535.1 Deltaproteobacteria bacterium UBA2957
ACGTTGACCTTCAACCGTTTTGCGACACGCACCATTTGGCCATGGACAATGTTGTGCGCAATGCGGCCGGCCATCAGGGACAGCAAAATCAAAATGCTGAAGAGAACCCACTGCCACCCTTGAGTGCCGCCGGGCAACGGTTTGTGGAACTGGGCGGGCAGCACGCTGCGGATGGACTGCGACACCCCGGAAAAGGTCTGCCGATAAAGGCTTGGCACACTCGCCACTGTCTCTTCGGAAAACAACCACTGGTCACCCGTCTTCGTTAAGAAGACGTTGGTCAGTCGGGGCGAGAGGTAGGCTTTCGCAGACCCTTTCTCATCGGTGTAGTCGGCATCGGTGGACAGGGCATCGAAGTCGATGAACACGCCCTTGGCATCCAGAACTTGTTTTAAGTGAATGGCGGTTTCTTGAATGCCCTCAGATGGGGGGAAGCATGCCACAGCCTCGGAGGGTCGCCAGTCCGCACCCGCCTGAAGGTTGTCCAAGAACTGGCTGGTCGCTGCGAGCGGTGTCTCGCACTGGGCGTTGGCGACCGGGGCGGTAAACGCGGCGATCAGAACAAGCAGGAAAGCACGAAGCGCAGACATAATTTAAATCCTCTAAAAGGGCCGCTTGGCTGCGGCCTGAACCAGTGCGACGAACTCGTTCACGGTTGGATGCTCGGGAAGCCCTTGGCCTCGCAAGTCGGACCTCAATCGCAGTGAAACGGTGCCGTCTTCAATTTCTTGCTCACCGATGATGGCCATCCATGGCACCTTCGCGTGATGGGCCTCCCGAATTTTGAACCCAATTTTGTCGTCGCGGTCGTCAAAGTGCACCCGCAAGCCCGCATCTTTTAGAGCGGCTTCGACGGTTCGGCCGTGAGCCCGAGATTTCTCGGAGACGGTGAGCAGCCTGACTTGCTCGGGCGCAATCCAAGTTGGGAAGGCACCGGCATAGTGTTCGATGAGGATGGCGATGAACCGCTCGAGTGAACCAAAAATAGCCCGGTGAATGACAATGGGCGTCTCCATTTCGTTGTCCGGTCCCACGTACTTCAGCTGGAAGCGCTCCGGAAGTTGGTAGTCGAGTTGAATGGTGGCACATTGCCATTCTCGACCGATTGCGTCGACGACATCAAAATCGATCTTCGGACCGTAGAAGGCTCCATCTCCCTCTTTCACTTCAAAGGCTAAGTTGTTGGCTTTCAATGCACTCTCGAGCGCTTGTTCGGCTCGGTCCCAGAGGTCGTCACTGCCGAGCTTTTTAGCGGGTCGAGTGGAGAGCTTGGCGTGAAAGCCTAAGCCGAAGGCGTTGTACACTTTTCCAACCAGCGCGAGCAGGTCAGTGACCTCGGATTCAATCTGGTCTTCCGTGACAAAAAGGTGCGCATCATCTTGGCAGAACTGTCGGACTCGGGTGAGTCCGCCCAGAGCACCGCGCAGCTCGTTCCGGTGCAGCACGCCTTGGTCGCTGATTCGGAGAGGCAGCTCCCGATACGATCGCTTTTGAGATCCAAAAATGAGCATGTGGCATGGACAGTTCATGGGTTTGAGGCTCATGATGCGAGCCTCTTGTTCTTCTTCGCTGGGTTCGTCCTCACCGAACGAAAACATGTTGTCGTCGTAGTGGTCCCAGTGGCCGCTCGTTTTCCACAACGCAGAGTCGAACATTTGGGGTGTTCGAACAGCGACGTAGCCCCCCTTGTCCAGCAGCAGCGACCGCATGGCCTCGCTGAGCTCGTGGTACAAAACCTCTCCCTTGGGCAGGAAGAACGGGCTGCCAGGCGAGTACTCGTGAAACATGATGAGGTCGAGCTGCCGACCCAACACACGGTGGTCACGCTTCTCTGCCTCCGCCAAGGCGTTGAGGTGTTTCTTCAGCGACTTCTTGTCTGGCCATGCGGTTCCATAGATCCGCGTCAGCATCGTGTTGTTGCTATCGCCTCGCCAGTACGCCCCGGCGAGCTTTGTCAACTTGAAGGACCCAATGTGGCGCAGTGAGGGGAGGTGCGGCCCGCGACAGAGGTCCACAAAGTCGGTCCCATCTTGGAAGTAAATCTGAAATGTTTCTGATCCTTCCGCGCGCTCAATGATGTCGATTTTGTAGGGCTCGTTGCGTTGCGTAAACAGGTCAATGGCGTCGGCGCGAGACAAGTGCTTGAGCGTGATCGAGTTCTGCTCTTTGATGATCTCGTGCATTCGGGCTTCGACCCGTTCGAGATCGTCCTCCAGCAACGGAGAAGTAAACTCCACGTCGTAGTAAAAACCATTCGCAACCGTGGGGCCGATCGCCAACTTGCAGTCGGGAAACAAATCGCGCACTGCGCGCGCCAACACTTGAGCGGTGAGCGTGTGACGCATCACATCGAGTCCGTCGGTATCGCGGAGTGTCAAAATTTTGACCGAGGCGTCTTCGCTAATGGCGACGGATAGGTCCAGCTGTACGCCATCCACTTCGACGGCCACTGCGGCACGAAGCAGGCCGGCACCGATGCTTTCGGCGATCTGAGCACCAGTGACGGGTCTATCGTATTGACGTGTGGTTCCATCAGGCAGAGTGATGTTCATTCTGATTCTCCGGATTGAACAGGCGTGCTAACCGTTTAGGGCCGGAGGTTCAGCCTCGTTGCGGATGTTGCTTGCCGATGGCGTTAGGGTGCTGCACACTATTTCGGTATGGAGGCGCAATCATGGGCAAAGGGTCGCTCGCAGGCAGGATGGCGAAAGGGATGGCAAAAAAGGCGATGACACGCCTGATGGACCGCGTGGGCGGCAAGGTCGTAAGCGGGATGACCGACACCTCTTCCGATGCCCCTGATGCGCGGTTTAAGCCCAAGCGGGATTTGTACTCGCAGATGGTCGCCGATGGCGCGGAAGAAACGGAGGCAGAAGGGGAGTGAGAATGTGGTCTTCTCGCGTGCGCGCGGGCGCGGGACTAAATCGTCGTCGTCTCAAGCTCGACCCGATATGGCCGATGAGAAACATATTCGATCCGCTGGTGCCGATGATGCTGCTTCTCTTGTCCTCGATGTTGTCTCCCGCCATGGCCGCCACTCTTACGGTGGGTGGGGCCTCAGGAACCTATTCCACCATCGGGGCTGCCGTCGCTGCGGCGGCTTCTGGCGACCGAATCGAGATCGCTGCCGGCGTTTATGCCGAGAATGTTGACCCGGGCGGCAAAGACCTCGATATCGTTGGTGCCGGACCCTCGTCGACCATTCTCCGCCCACCAACCTCCGGGTTTGGCGTGGTCATCTACGACGAAGGTGAGGCGGGGACCCTGCAAAACATCGGTATCGAACCATCGTCAGGAGAGCGGGGGATTTACATCTTAAACTCGAGCCCTGCGATTTCGAATTGCCGCGTCGAGGGTGCAGGCGACTTCGACTCGACATGGGGTGGCGCCGTGTCGGTGTCGAACGGATCCCCCACCTTCGATGCAGTCGACTTCATCGACAACAAAGGTGCGAAAGGTGGGGATCTCTACATCGCGGCCTCATCGAATGTTTCGATCAGCAATGCCGATATTGAGGGCAGCTCAGGCAAATACGGCGCCAGTGTTTTTGTGCTCGATTCGGTGCTCACGATTTCCGACTCGTCGGCTACGGATACCATCAGTGACTATTCCGGTGGTTTCGCCTTTCTCGATGGAGCCACGTTCACTGCGACCAATTTCGAGATTTCTGATCCGCAAGGCGACCAGACCTATGGGGTGGGGATCTACGCAACCGGCCGCAGTATCGTTGCATGGATAGGCGGCGGTGTTTCCGGCGCCGTCGCGGCCTCCTACACATCCGGGTACACTGGTGGCGCTGTCTACTTGGCGGATTCGTCGACATTCTCCGGAACCAACCTCGAGTTCAGCGACAACACGGCCTACAATGGGGGTGCGATTGAACTCACCGATGGCAGTACGGCCACCCTGTTGGACGTGGAGTTTTCTGACAATACGGCCCACCGCGCCGGTGGTGCGCTTCGCGTCTACGACAGCTCCGAGGCGACCTGCACGAACTGTGAGTTTGATTCGAACAATGCCGACCGGGGCGGCGCTGTCGACGTCAGCGTGGATGCGACCTTTGCCGACAACGGCGGCGTGTACACCGACAATGAGGCCACAGACCAAGACGGAGGCGCCATTCGGGTGACCGAGGATGGCGAACTTACGCTCACCACCAGTACGTTTGAAGGCAATGAAGCCGAGCAGGCGGGCGGTGCGCTGTATTTGTATCAGCCGGGCGATACGACCATGGTGGTTGGCTCCAGCTTCCAGAACAACGTGGCCGGGTCCGGCGACGGTGGCGCTGTGCTCGCTGACTTGGGCGCCGCCCTGACCGTCAGTTCGAGCACCTTTGAAGACAACTCCACAACGCTGGGTAGCGGAGGCGCCATTGCCTTCGACCCGGTGACTTCAGGATACTCATTGACGGTGTCCGAGACACGGTTCGAGGCCAACGATGCCGAGGACGACGGCGGCGCCTTGTATGCGAAGGGTGCCGATGCGGTGACCATTGAAGACTCTCGATTCCTTCGAAATCGGGCGCCAGGTGGAGACGGTGGGGCCATTCAGCTGGATGGCAACGAAGAGTACCTTCTGACCCGAAATGTCTTGCATGGAAACTCGGCTGCTGGAAAAGGTGGTGCGCTGTATGACAAGGACTCGGATGGGGAAGGAACAGCTCAGAATTGTGTGTTCACAGAAAACTTTGGTGCAACCGGTGGAGCGGTTCACCTGAAGAACACCTCCGAACAAGTGGCGCTGATAAACAACACGTTTGCTGGAAATGACGCCTCTACATCGGGCGCTCACATCCACCTTGATGCCGCAACGGTCGACTTTAAAAACAATATCGCGTGGTCCGGGCAAGACGGGGGTGGAATCCACGCGACGGACGCCGCGTCCGCGGCGGGCTCGGACTTCTATTATTCGGATGTGGGCAACAACTCCGGCGGAGACTACACGGGGACGCTCGCTGCGCCCTCCGGAAGCGGAAACATCAGCATTGACCCCATGTTTCGTTCGTACGGAATTGACGGCGATGAAGACAACGACAACCTTTACTTGATCGTTGGAAGCCCCTGTATCGACTCCGGTGACCCATCCATCGTTGACGTGGACGGCACCCGGTCGGACATGGGTGCTTACGGTGGACCCGATGCGGATGCGGATGACGGAGACGGCGATGGCCACTACGACATTACCGACTGCAACGATGATGATGCGGGAATCTACCCTGGAGCCGTAGAGTTGCCCTACGATGGAGTCGACCAAGACTGCGACGGGAGCGACTTGTCCGATGTTGACGGCGACGGGTACGACGCATCCGACGTTGGAGGAACCGATTGCGATGACACCGCGCCCGACGTCTACCCGGGTGCAGTGGAGACGTGGTACGACGGCATCGACG
>DEBL01000274.1 GCA_002348535.1 Deltaproteobacteria bacterium UBA2957
TGAATCAATGGATTGTTTGCGGCCGTGACAGCACCGGCGATCCCTCCCAACGAGATTCCGTAATAGCGGAGTTCACCATTCGAGCTCGGCAGCCCCCTCAGTGCCGGATCGTCAAGGATGTGTCCCTCCACGATGAGGCGACTCAGCGCAATCACATTGGAAACGCCTTGCGCGAGGCGTTCGGTGATTTCGTGAATTCGTCCAAAATCTTCGGCGATCTGGATGGCGTGGATGCGGTCTGAGTCCTTGAAGCCTCGCCACACCGTTGCGAAAACGATGGCGCCCGCCTCATCGGCGAGTTTCATCACCTTGCTTGGGTCGTCGCGGTCACCCAAATACACATCGGGTTTCCCAAACAGACCGTGTCCAAAGATCCACACAGGGACCGTTCCGGGCTCAGCTTCGCGGACCGACTCGGGCACATAAATGTGAAGCTCTGCGTCCACTCGTCCTTGATGTACAGGGAGGCCGTCGAGGCCCAACTCATGCGTCTGATCATCCACCAACCAGTTGTCGGCCAAAAACGTACCCTTGAGTTCGAGCCAGCCACCCTCGGCCATCAAAATTCCATCGTCAGTCGATCGGATCTCGTCGATCGCGTACGCAGCGGGCACGGTGACCCGGTCCGCGATGCTGCGCATCGGCTGCCCACCGTCCGCTACGAGAAAATCGAAGGCGAGCGTAATGCCAGAGACACCGAGCGCGTGCAACTCCTGCTGAAGCCCTCGGTAATGCTCAACCCACGGACTGAGCCCCGGGCCGGGGTTCCCGTCGATCACATCGGCGTACCACCCGACGGGGTCCATCGAGGTGCCATCGGGCGTGGTCACGGAGTCGGTGACGACGACGGCGATTCGATGCCCAGGAGGCAGTCGATTTTGCGGACGCACAATGAGCGCCGGATACTCACCATCCATCTCGGCCGCAGCATCGAGTTCTGCGAAACTCAGCACCGGACTGCCCGCGGTCAGATCCCAGAGTTGAACGGACCCCGTTGTCTCGGGCGAGGATTGGCCCGGTAGGCTGGCACTATCGATGGCTTGGTCGAGATCGATCACCGACGTTTGGACCACCGAGAACCCTGTTCTCCATCGGACCCTTTCGATGGCTATTGGCGTTCCATCCGGGGGCGTCGGAAGGTCACCGGGAAGCACCACACGGCCATCGGCCATGTGGTGCATGCTCGGAAATGGATAGTGGTCCCGCTTGGCTGCGCCAAGCTCTTTTCGCTCACCGGGCGACTCCGCACACGCAGCGATGAGCAACAAGGCGAACATCATTTGGCGGCCTCGGGCGCCGACGCCCACAGCCCATCGGGGTACCGCCGGCTCAAATCGTCGACCTTACCCGACTGAAACGCAACCCACGATTTCAGAACGCGGTCGCCCACCCTTGCATCGGAAGCAGCATAGGCCCACGGCTGGCCCGCATCGCTGCGGATGTCTATGAACGCAGTCCGGTCACCCTGCCGGAGTGCCAGCGTTAAGGTTTTTGGCATCGGATCTGGCCAGCCATCCGCGAGCAGCACCTTCTTGGTGCACTGCAGCGGGCCGCGTCCAGCCTGCGGGTCCGGATCAGACCGGTACATGGGGCGACCAAGGGTGATCTGCTCAACGCCGAGCAGTTCGATGACCTTCATCACTTCTGGCCCAATGGGATGGTCCATTTCCTTCCGACCCACGGCCGGCTGTGCGTCCAGCAACTGACACCCAAACAGGCCGTTGAGCGCTGCATCGGAACCCATTGCCGGTTCTGCCAGCATCCGCTGTACAACCTGACTCAATACTGGATTTCCAACTGGAATAAGCGACTCGCCCAGCTCGGCCCATACCGCGCGAATCGTCTCCACATCGCCCGTCCGGAGCGCGGCACTGCGCGTCGCTTCGCGCCAAATCGGATCGTTGAGGTCGGGCGATGACCGCAACAACTGGAGGCCATCCGACGGACTCATCAAGACATTGGCAAGGGCATCACCCAACAGCCGGTCGAGTGCTGCATCTTGGCCTTCCCAAGCGGATGCTTGCTCCGCGCGTTGACCCACGACCGCTGGATCACGATCCCGCAAGGCCAAGGCGAGGCGGTCCCGGGCCTCCACACCCGCGGAGGGTAATTCTGCACCGGGACCGTTCGAGCATGCGATTAGGAAAACCATCGCCCACATAATGAAACCTTCTCGCGTCTTTAAGTGATCGGGAAAGCCAGTGTTGCGCAAAGCAGCCCATTCGTCCACCGCAGCTTTTCAACGATGCCCGATCCGATCCGAGTAGGATGGTGCCCATGTCGATCATTCACGAGGTCTACGAAAGCCACGAAGTGTATGGATACCCGGGGAAACCCCCGATGATTCTGACCTGCGAGCATGCGTCGAAACGAATCCCTTCTCCACTTCGTACCACGCCTTCTGATCGAAAGTGGTTGGCCACCCATTGGGGATGGGACATCGGCGCTCGAACTGTCTGTCGCGAGGTGATTCGCCAAACCGAAAGTCTCGGACTGTTTGCTCGATTTTCGCGACTCTTGGCCGACGCCAATCGTCACCCAGAGCACGAGCACCTCGTGCGATGTGCGGTAGAGGGCGAAGTGTTGAGCTTCAATCAGAACCTCACAATCGAAGAGGTAGACCGGCGGCTTGAGAACTACCATGCTCCTTTTCATGCTGCCGTCGACCGGGCAATGGCCGACAGAATGAAGCAAGACTCGGATGTACTCCTGCTCGCCGTCCACTCGTTCACGCCACAACTCGGTGATGAAAAGCGGACCATGGAGATGGGCGTGCTGTTCGATCGACACGACCCTGTGGCGCATCGCTTCCGAGACGAACTGGCCGCAGAAGGCTTTGTGACTGCGCTGAATGAGCCGTACTCTGGACGCGAAGGTCTGATGTACAGCGCCCATCGGCACGGCATAGCAAATGACGCCCTCTTCCTTGAACTGGAAATCAATCAGGCCATCATCGGAAACGCAGCCGATGCCCGAGCTGTGGGCCGAGCGCTCACGCGCGTACTGAACCGACTCCGATTCCGAGGCGACCGAAAGACCGGATAGGTCAGGTGTCGTATTGGTCGAGGGCGGCTTCCAACTCTGCGGCCGTTAGTTCGCCGCGCCCGAATGACTCGTACATCGACACCACGGCATCCATGTTCTGACGGGCTTGGAGCCTCAGCTCCATCGCTCGCTGAACAATCGCATTGATTCTCGAGCGGTTCTCGGGACCCGGGTCCGGTATGAATAACCCCGGCAGGTCCTCTGCTTTTATCCGCGGCCGGGTCTGTCCGCCGGTACCCTGCAGTTGATCGCGCACGAAACTCGAACGGGCTGCGACGAGCGCAAAGTATTCATGAGCAGCGGGTTGCAGCCGGATCCACTCAGAACTGCCGGCCATTCGGTCAGGAAGATCGGGGTGAGGTCGCTGAGCCATCACCACGTTGTTTAGGCTCGGCCGAATCCGAGCAAACAGAAGGTCCCCCTCGGAAAACGGTGTTTTGCTCCCCTTGAAGTCTCGCCCGCGCCGCAGGCGTGCCGAGGAGATTTCTCCAGTCTGTTTGTCCACATCTGCGAGATCGATCTCCGTAAAACCGTCGGGGCCCGAATCGGACGGCCGGAAGGACTGCTGTGTCGCCAATGGGGCCACTTCGCCGAGGGTAAGAACGGGGACGTCGTCGGGAATCGATGAGGTTCCAAGCAACTGCTCTGGGACCCAAGAAAACGCTGTGCTCGCCACTTGCGGCAGGCTCTGCTGGGCATGCGCAATTCGGAGCGCTGAAAGATCGTCGCCTTCGGTCCGACGAAAGGACTTTCGGCTGGTGTCGTACCCCGGGTCCTCGACCATCCCAACGGAAAACGAACCGGCGCGGGCCGGATGCTTCTCCAACACCACGATGCATGCCCGGGCGGTTGTCCCGCCAAAGGGTCGAAAAATGCCTTCCGGCAGCGAAATGACCGCACGTCTCTCGAAGCGCGCATTCAACCAAGAACGCAGCCATTGATAGCTGTCGTTGGTGAGAATCGAACGGGGAAGCACAACCGCGAGGCGTCCCCCGGGCCGTAAACGGTCGTGTGCGGCCTGCAGAAAAAGCGTATCGGAAACCACTCGCCCTCGACCCTGCGCGAGGCTGAAGTGACGAAGGGCATCCGGGTCATTGATTCGAACCGAGAAGGGTGGGTTGGCGAGAACCACATCCCACTGGTCTGTTGGGGCATCCCGAAACAGGTCGGCCTGTCGAACGGCCCGGGGGTCGGTACCGTGCAGCGCCAGATTCAGTCTGCACAAGGCAACCAACTCGGGATCAATCTCCATCCCATCAACTTCAGCGCCACGGTTCTGGGCGACAACCATGAAGGTTCCCGATCCGCAGGTTGGATCGAGAACCCGGTCTCCGGGCCGGACATCCGCCAGATCCACCATCAACTCAACCAACGGACGGGGCGTGAAATACTGACCGTGCTCCGCCTTGAAGACCTCTGGAAAAAATCGCTCGTATGCCAGTCCAAAGATGTCGAGTTCCGCGGTTAGCTGGATGCGCTCTAAGCGCGCCTCGGCCGGCGCATCCGGACCGTCAAGCCACAGGCGCGTCGGTATGTTGAGGCGGCTTGCAAGATTGCGACACAAGGCCGCGTAGGCGGACCGGCCCGACAATCCCACAGCACGCAATCGCGTTTCGGCTCGACGGAGTGAGGCGGCAAATTCTTCGGATGATGTCGCTGTGCTCATGCTGTACTCGCTGCGTCTTACGCGTCCGGATCGGCCACCGATGTCTCTTGCTGAGCGAACCCAGCAATCACAAGTGGGGTCAGGGGCATCGCATCCAGCAGTCATGCCCGACGAAACCATCCCCGGTCACGGCATCCACTCGATGTGCGCCCATGGCGTTGGTAATCGGTGGATGCATCCCTCGCACCCCGTGGTCGAAATCGAAGCCGTCAGCGGTCGGAACAACGGGACTTCGCCCCTCAAACGTGCAATCCGACTTTTCTTGTCAGTTGACAGTCAACTGTTCGCTCCAACGGTCCTTTCGCCTTGACCAAGACGAAGCTCCAAAGGTACATCGGAAGCAAATTCGTTCGAATTCTTCCGCATTTGGAGCACACATGGCACGATGGTTGGTCACACAAGGCGACCACCAGTTTTCAGCTGCAGACCTCAGCGAGCTGAAGCAGTTGGCGCAAGCTGGTACGGTGGGACCGGGCGACATGGTCCAGCCTCCCGGCACCTCAGACTGGTTGTATGCGACGGAGTTGCCGGAGCTTGAAGGCCTGTTTGGTGCCCAAACCGATGACGATGACGACGAATGGGACCTTCCTAAGACTCGAAACCGCACCCCCGTCGCCATGGTACTGCTCGGCCTTGTTGCGTTGGGCGGCTACGGCATGTGGGACTACGGACAGAAGCTTCCGAGCCATGAAGATCTCGAGATCATCGGCGGCACAACTGGAATGGCCTTGACCGAGATGATCGCCTCCTCGAGCGCAAGCATCC
>DEBL01000122.1 GCA_002348535.1 Deltaproteobacteria bacterium UBA2957
TGTATTTGCCGACCAGCGCATCACGCTTCGGGATGGCCAGCTATGGTTCGATGGCTACAGCCCTCCGCGGTGTGTTCGCATCGACTCCGGTCAACGACTCATGCTGGAGTCGAACGCATCCCGATGCAGCACCTTGGCGCTCCACCCTGTGGGCTCGGTGTACCGCTTGATTGAGCCCGATTCCGGACTGTGCGCGGGTCTCGGCGTTGCCGAGTGCGATGACCACGCGTTCACGGGAGGGCGGGAGTGCGGTGGAATCGACCACCGTTACCTGCCCCTTCGATTCGGATCATGCGATTCTGGACTCGGGTTTCGAGTGGCCACGCAAGCCGATGAGTGCCCAGCGGAGTTCCCCGCAGCCGAGTGTTTCTGAACGCCTTGACCCGCTGTCATCGAGCGGAATCGACCGGCGTCTTCGGGCGCAGACGCTTGGTCAGGCCGTTCAAAAACTTCCGAAGCACTTGGTCTCCACAGGGCCGGTAATGCTTGTGCTCCGGCTTGCGGAACAAGGCCGTCAGTTCGCCGCGCGACATCGGATGCCCACCGGCTTTGAGCGTCTCGAGCATGACGTCCTCCCGCAGGTTGAGGGCAATCCTCAGCTTCTTGAGGGTTGCATTGTTGGTCAATTCCGTCACAGTCGGGGGCTTTGGAGAGCCCACGGGCGGAGGCCCTCTTCGGTCAATGATGAGTCCATCCAAAAAGCGTCCGAAGATGGCATCCGAGCAGTACACTGCATCGTCATCGTCTTCGCCCTTCATGTAGCGTCGAACCAGCGGTGCGGTGACGCGCTCGCCGCCGAGCCCGAAGATCGTGATCATGTGATCATCCGACAAATCGAGTGCGTAGCGAATTCGTCGCAGGGTATCGTTGTTGTTCATCGGTGCCTCCCGGACTGACGCCGACCCCTAACGCCTCGACCCTCTTCAGCTACACTCTTTCACACCACCCCCTCTGACCCTCCACCCTCGAGACACAGAACCATGAATGCTCAAAACCCGTTCACGTGGTTGGGTCTCGCTGGGCTTGTTGGCTGCGGCGACCCCAAGTCGCCCTTCGCCGGACTTCCACACGCGGCCGAAGACTCCGCTGCCGCTGCAGCAGACCTAGAAGACAGCGACGGCGACGGATGGCCGGCGACCGATGACTGCAACGACAACGACAACACGATTCACCCAAATGCTGAAGAACAATGCAATGGCATCGATGACAACTGCGATGGGGTCATTGATGACGATTTGACTCAGGACTGGTTCACCGATGCCGATGGGGACAGCTACGGAGGAACGCTCGCCGCACACGCGTGCGCGGGTCCCGATGGCACCGTGGCGGTGGATGGAGACTGCGACGACACCGATCCCCTTGTCCACCCGTGGAGTGCGCACCGCATGGATGGCCAAGACAGTGACTGTGACGGTCGCAAGGATTGGAACCTGTCCGTGTTTGTGGCCGTCGACGATGCCGGCGAACTGTGCATCAACAATGAGGTTCTTGGCGATACCGGCGGTTGGCGGGATGGCGTCACCTATGAGATTTGGCTGCGAAGCGGGTGGCATACCGTTGGCATCCACGGGTGGGATACCGGCCTCACGATCACCGCGGCCATCGCCCATCTTGAACTATCCAACGGTCAGATGTGGACCACCGACGCCACTTGGCGCTACGACCCGGACCCCGATCAATCGGGAACCGGAAAGGTTGGATGGTGCACCACTGGGTTTAACGACACGGAATGGGGCACCGCCCTCGACATCGGTCCGATTGGCGACCCCAGCAATCCGTGGGGCTCTGCACCCAGCGTGTTTCCCGATGCCAGTCCAGCGCGATGGATATGGGACCACTTCCCCGTAAACCTGAACACCCAGTACCTCCGCTACGAATTTGAACTTCCGTAGCGATTCACTGTGAGGAGAGGGCCACCGTGAACTTCATTTCTCTGCTCTGGAGCGGGGCCGCACTGATCGGCTGCGAGCCCACCAAAATCGAAGACACCCAGCCGCACCGCGACACCGCCAACCTGCCGGCCCCCGATCCCGACACGAACCAGCCGCCCCTCGATGACTCGTCCACCCCGGTGGATACTGCACTCCCCGCTCCCGACACCGGGGAGGCTCCCGACGACCCCCCAGACGACACATGGCGCAGCGCCCTGTTTCCCGACGATTGGGTTGCGGGCTTTCAGATCGAGATGGATGACGGGGGGCCTCCAGCCGGGCTGCAAGACTACTCCTACGCCGGATACCGAGCGGGGGAGTCGCCGATCCCTTCGGCCGACACGATTGACCGAAGCGTGTTGATTTCGGTGGTTGATCAGGGCGCTGATCCCTCTGGGGCGATCGACTCCACAGCGGCCTTTCAGGCCACCATCGATGCCGTAGGCGAAGCCGGCGGCGGTGTCGTATTTGTGCCCTCTGGTGAATATCGGATCGACGGATTGCTCACCGTTACCCGTTCGGGCACCGTTATCGTGGGCGAGTCCACTGAGACCGCGCGTCTCTCCTTCAGTCGATCAACGGACATGACGGGAGTGAATCATCTCCAGTTCCGCGGATCTCGCATCACCGGAGAACCCATCGCGCTGGTCGAGGATACACCTGTCGGTGCGGTCGAGCTGGTCGTGGAGACCGCCGATGGTTTATCGGTGGGCGACCCGGTGGGCATCGGGATGGTGATCACTCCCGAGTGGGTCACCGATCACCAGATGGACGGCTTTTGGGGCTTTTCATTGGGTGCCCGCCGAACGATTTTCCAGCGCACCATCGTTGCCATCGACCGCACCCCATCTCGCCAAACGGTGACCGTTGACGTTCCCATCCGCTACCCCATGCTGGTGCGGGACACGGCCGATATCCGAACTGAGACGGGTGCGATCACAGAGTGCGGCATCACCGAGCTCTCGCTGTCGAGTGCCGTCGGTTGGGATGCGGCGTGGAGCAATGACCGCAGCCATGTTCTGGGCTTCAAGAACGCACGCGATTGCTGGGCGTCTCATCTGGCATCGTGGCCGGGCCTCGCCGGCGATGAAACGCATCACCTGCAGTCTGGCGGGATCTTAGTCGATGACTCCCGGCGCATGACCATTACCGCCACCACCATGGAACACGCCCAAAACCGGGGTGGCGGCGGCAACGGCTACCTGTTTGAGATCAAGCGGTCCGATGAGATCTTGATCCATGACGCCGTCGGCCGAGCGGGCCGCCACAACTTCATTCAGAACTGGGACTTTGGTTCAACGGGAAATGTGTTTCTGGAGACGCTCTCCGAACTCGGGGAGTCATGGACCAACAGTTCGGGGTGGATCCGACCCACCGGCTTGAGCGAGTACCACCACGCTCTCGCCATGGCCAACCTCGTGGATTCAAGCACCGCGCACGATGGCTGGGCGGCCAAAAACCGAATGAACTGGTCCTCGGGGGCAGGCCACACCTCCACCGAATGCGTGTTCTGGAACATGCGCGGTGACGGTGATCTCGTCAGCCTCCAATACGGCCGCGGTTATGTGATTGGAACCAAGGATTTGTCACTGCGAACCGAAGTCATCGACTTCTATGACTCGGCCGGCACGGCCCCCGAAGACTGGGTCGAAGGGGTTGACGAGGCCGACACGCTCTGGCCGCCCTCGTTGTACCGTGAACAGCTGCGGCGCCGCGGGTTCGGCGACGGGCCCTAACGCCCCGTAGGCATGTTCTCCGGATCGACCCACTCACCGAGCATGCAGGTCCGCGGGTCCGCCATGGGGTACGCCGCCACAAAGGTCGTGCACATCTCGTCGGGGAACCCGACCGGCTCATCGGTTTGGTTGTGGTAGTTGCACGACGTCCGGAACGCCTCACCGGCAAGCACTGGCATGCCGCCATCGCTGTAGTTGACCATGACTGGAAAGTCTCGGTACTCGGGCTGCCACGGGTCGACCCGATAAATTTCTTCCGCTGAACCGTCGCGCTTGACGTGATCAACCACGTAGTGCGTGCCGTGTTCGTGCATGTGCGAACCGACGGACAAAATGTTCAGGTCCGTGGGCCACTCGCAGTCAAACTCGACGGTCTTTACTTCTTGTGGCTCGAGCTCGATCACTCCCGCATCCAATCGAATCGGTGCAGCCCAGTTTTCCACCTCCTCGGCGGGCACCATGCCAATGTTGATGCCGTTCTGCACCAGCAGCGTGCAGGCCGTGGGGTTGATGTAGTGCATGTCGAGGACCCACTTCTGGTTCTGCCGCAGCTTCATGGCGACCCCGTCGGGCATATCGAGCCAGTTTGTGGCCCCTGGCTTGGGCTCAATCCCCGTGGCCTGCACCAGCGGGCCGTAGTGAAACATGTCGTTGCTGTCCGGGCAGACATCCATGTAGCCGTCGGGTTCCCCTTGGTCGGGGACGGCCCGAAGCATGTTGTGGTGGTCGTAGCCGCCGGGCGACTGAATGGCTTGGAACACCGTTACGCCGGTCGTGGGGCCAGTGTACGTGCCCCAGTAACACCAGAAAGCTTGGCTAAACGGTGGCACCTCGATGTGAGGCGGTCGAATGGCGATGCCACCATCGGGTGCATCGGGAATGTCCGGGCGCAGGTCCAACACATCGCCATCTCGCTCACAGGTGGGAATGGTGGGCGCGGCGGTGTCAGCGGCATTCGGTGAGTCAGCAACCGTGTCGGCCATTGCATCCGAACTATCGGTCGTGCCTGTATTGCCGCACGACATCACCACCATGAACCACAAACTCACCATCGCCGCTCCTCGCCCCCTCATCATGCCACACAACCGAAGCGTCGTCCGGTCCCCTCTCAATCCACTACCCCAGTCAAACAACGCTGCGCCACGGCTTTGTTGGAAGGGAATTTTGCGGCTCGCTCGGTGGCGCTTCTCGACCCGTCGGGTCACGTTTACACACGGGGTGTGGACCCGTCCAACCCTCCGCTACGGGGGTCCAATCAGACGACAACTTGGCTTAGTTGGATGGCCATGATGAAAACCGCCGTGAGCCCGAACTCACCCATCACAGCGGTACGGAGATTCAAACAGGAGGAAGAAGAACCCCCGGGTGCGCGGTCAAGACCAACTGGGCTGTTCGTACGCATTGGCTCGTTCTTGAGCAGAATTTTCAATGGCGTGCACTCGCCGTTCATGACCTTTGCTCAGCCTTGGTTCATGAGCGCAATCCAAGCAAAGACGAGGCCCACGATAACGGCGTTTCTCAACCGTGGGTTGTCGGGCCGCTGCACGTGAGCCTCGATGACGTCCATGCGATCCTGCTGGGCATCATCGGTCCGATCGTCAAGTATGGTCCGCAGAGACTGGTAGTAGGTGCGACTGATGCGGTACCAAATGTAGATCATGATGACGAATTCAATGCCAGTCGCGGCCTGGGCTGCCGGGCCCGTCACCGGCTCTGCGCCCAAGGTCAGCATCTCTTTCGCGATCGCGATGATTCCCGCCGTCGCCATGGTGGCCACGAACCCCAGAACCACTGCCAAGATGCGCGCGCCAACGGTTCGACTGACGCCCATGATTCCGGAGGGTTGCGCCTGCTGTTTTTCATCGGGCGCAGGACCCCGGTCTGGAAGGTCTGGGTGCGCCCATTGAACCAAGAGCCTCGTTCGCTCTGACTCAAACGCATCATCGCTGAGTTCACCCGCACGACGACGAACTTCCAGCGCTTGCAACTGTTCGTCGAGCGGCTTCATTGCCGCAGTGTACCGCAACAACCCGTCGCGAATTCACCACGCCGGCTATTTCCGGCGACTACCGAATTTGAGCCACACCATTGAAATTGTCATTGAACCACTGCTCAGCGTGTATAGATCGATACGAACCGGGGGAACCATTGTCGTCATACAGCCACCGCAGGCCGCAGGGAACTCGAAACGCATCAAGCCCGTCGGTGCAGCACACACCCAGCCCGCACACCGGCCTCGGCAACGCCGACCTGCAGTACCGAATGCAGCAACAGATGGCGCAGCAGACGGTGACCTCCACCGAGTGGCAGACTCAATCCAGTAGTCTGCGCGATCCGTACGCAGCCTTCACCACCGGACGGGCCCACCCCGTTGCGGGCGTTGAGTCGCGCCTGCTCGACCAAGACGGAGAGTGGACCAAGACCAACTTCTTGGCGCATCACTCAGACCGGTCTACCGGATGGGCCGCCAACAACATCCGTGATGAACAAAACGAACATCTCCAAGCCTACGACTTCACCTTCGAACGGCTGGACGGCCGGGGTCGCCCCATCGACGGCACAGCTCATGGACTCCCGCTGTACGTCCCCGTCGACTCGAAGGTCTACGATGTTCACTACACCCCCGAAGGCTCGGGAGGCTACGGCTGCTTTGTGGTGCTGGAGTACCTTGACTCAGGGTTGCGGGTCGCTGTTCACCACCTTGAGTCCGTCGCCGAGGGCATTGAGAAGGGCGGCGAGATCAAGGGCGGCGAAGTATTCGGCTACCAAGGCGGATCGGGCCGTGTCCCCGGCCAGTACGCCACCCATGTCGACATTGTCGGCACCGTCGAGGCCGTCGAGACCTTCGTTCGAACCAATCAGTCCGGCGACTTCAAGACCCGAGTCGAAACGGGCGAGCGGGTCGTTCTGTAAGACTCGGACGGCCGCGGCTACAGACCGAGTGCGCACACCGTGCGCCTGACCACCGGGGCTTCATCGTCGAGCATTCCACCTTCCGTGCGTGCCGCCCGATACGCTTCGGCATCGTACACACTGAGCGCCTTTTCTTTGCTCTCGAGAATCAACACGGCCGCAAGCTGCGTCGCCTGAGCACCGGCATGCTGGTGAACCACTGGACCGTAGGACACCGCCTCGAAGTTTGGCATGCTCGCATCGGCATAGGTAAAAAAGGCTTCTTGTTCCACGATCTCGTGCACGTGGTTCACCCAGACCCCTTGGCCAGGCGACACGTCAAACTCATCCCCTTCGATGCAACACACCCTCCGTTCGACCACAGCAGACTCGTCGTCTCCCATCAAGGCGCGCGCAGCGGCGTATTCTGGGTCGTCCCAGAAGTCGATGGCGTCTTGAACGCTGTTGAACTCGACCACGGCAACAAACTGAACCCCGTCGCCGACCACGGTCTTTTCGACGGGAGCAAAGAATTTGAGGGTCGCCCCATACCTGTTGTTGCCTGAGAACATCGGCAGGCTCGCATCGGCGTAGGCCTTGAAGCGATTCGGGTCTTTCACCTCAACCACTTGATTTATCCAGTATCCCTTCATGCGATCTTCCCTCCACTATGAACGATGTAATACGGTCCTCCCTTGGCCCCAATCAAACCGATTCGCCGATCCCATCTTCGATAGATCGTGAATGCGACTCATGATACGTGCTAAGCCACCACCCAAACAGGACACAATCATGAACCTTATGCTGACCGCCACCTGCGACAACACAGACGCCTTCTACCAAGACTACCTCCGGGTCAAACCAGAGTTCGCTGAGTGGTGTGACATCTCCCGCTGTGCCTTCGGAAAGGTCAACGACACGAACCTCATCGAGTTGTTCTTTGATGTCGACAAGGCCAAACTGGGGGCGTGGCTAGCCAAACCCGAGACTCAAGCCATGTTCAAAGCCCACAACTTTGTGCCCACCCGCTACACATTCGACCCGCTCCAGCTTCCCTCCGGCTGATCGGGACCTGCCCACACCCCAACCGTCCAGCGCACGCGGGAATCGCTACCCTGTGTCCGCATCAACCGCGTCGGGTCTCTTGGTGAGCCGGTAACAATAGAACCAAATCACTAGGCCGATGGCGGTCGCAGCCCACGTGCCTGCCGCAGGGTCTTGCCAGAAGTCGCACAGAAACCCTGCAAGCACCGCGGCCAGTGCACCGCCCACCGAGAACATGAAGAAGTCGAGAGACGTCACCCGCCCGAGAAGGTGGTCGGGGGTCGCAGCCTGCAGGTTTGCCGCCGATATGACCCAGTTGTGGCCCATGCCAATTCCCCAAAGCGACAGGCCCACAAAGGACGTTGCCACCGAGTCAAAGGCTGCGAGCAACCCAACTCCCACAAAGGCCACCAGCGTACCAATGAGCGTGTTTCGGGGCATGATCCACTCGGGGAGCAAGGGGCCAATGCCGCTGCCAATGGCCCGCGTGCACTGCATGATCCCAATGGCAATGGCCAGACTGGTGAAGCTCAGCCGTGCCCCGGCCACCAGATTCAGCGTGACCCATGCACCGGCATTGGCCACCGTTGGCGGCGTCTTGGCCAGCACGGTCGCGAGGAGCGTTGGACGTGCCTTCACGTAACGCCACGCGGTCATGAGGTCGGCAAGACCCGGTCGAGGCGCCTTGCGGTCCCCCAAATCGGGCTTCAGACTCGGCAAACCCAGCGCCACCCCAACGGCCATCAAGAAGGTGAGCGCATCAAGCAGTATCGCCCCACTGGGGCTCAACCACTCGCTGGCGAACCCCCCCAATGCAAGGCCCAAAGTGAACATGACCGACCAGGTAAGCCCGAGCAGTGAATTGGCGAGCCGCAGGTCGTCTCGTCCCACAATCGCCGGAATCGCAGCGGACCGCGCCGTGATGCCGATGCCCGACACACAGACTCGGAAAAAAAGAACGGTCTGCAGCAACCAGACAGACTGCTGATTGGCCGCCCCCCACATGCCGATCGTCAGCAATGAAGACCCCAGATACGCACCGATGAGCAACCACTTCCGGTCCAGCCGGTCCGCCAGCGGCCCTGAGATTGGGGTCATGAGGGCCAACGGAATGGAATGCACGAACATCACCATGCCGACTGCGAAGGCGCCCCCGCCTTGCTGAACCGAGATCACCGATACGGCGATGTAGCTCAGCCAGTCGCCCAGCATCGAGATCATGTGGCTGATCCAGATTCTACGGAAGTCTTTGTTCTGGCCGATCAGCCTAGCGAAGCCTTTGAAGTCGTCTTGCATGCTCTGCCTCTTTAGCGGGCTTTCTGCGGTGCTGCAGCCCAGCGAGGCTTCGCACCGCATCGTTATCCGACACGTCAGTGCTGTGTTGCGATCGGCGTGGCAACGAGCGCATCGATGCGCTTGATTTGACTGGACTTGTTGGCGCCGTCAGTCGCCGACACCGAAGCACAGACATCGATTCTGACCTCCCAATCATCGGGTCAACTCGGACTGAACAATGGCACACCCACACCGATTCGAGTCATGTATTCTGATGCCGGAGGACGACTCGAGTGCTCGAGGCTTGGTCATCGTTGAGCCGACCAACAGTCTGGATGGTGGACGTCGCGTGGCCCTTCGGCCTTCTGCTGGTGTTGGTGGGACTGCTTTGGAGGCGCGTCCATCTGCCGTCGTGGAAAGACATCCCCAAGGCCTCCACGGCGGTCGCAATCTGTGGACTATGGGCGTTGTACTGGACTGCATTTCAGTTTGGACAAATCACTTCCGACGAGTGCGTCAGCTTGGCATCCGACGGCACGGACCTCATCAAATACATTCGCGGCGATTCCGGCCTTCCGTCGCGGCTCTACCGGACCCTGTCTTGGTTTGTGGTGCCGCTCGGTGGCTTGGCCATTCTGCATGCCTTCTCGGTGCTCATGTCCACGCTGTCGACGGTACTGCTGACCAGCGCTGGATACCGACTTGCCGGAACCGTTGGAGCATTCGGGACCTTCTTGCTGCTTACCTATGAGCCGTGGCTCCGCTACAACTGGTACGCTCGATCGTACAGTTTGTTTCTGGCGTTTTCTTGCCTCGCGCTCTGGCAAGCCACGCGGAACATCTCGCGAGATGAACCCCCGGAACTGGGGGGCATGTTGCTGGCCACTGCCTTCGCGTGCATGGAAAACCCCATCTGCATACTCGTCGCTCTCGCGGCCATCGTGGCCAAGGTTCGGCGGTATGGGATTGGCTCGGTTCCGGGTCGGTCTTGGGCGGCGATCATGCTGATGATTGGTGCGTGCGGGCCCATGGTGTTCAAGGCGATTTCGATGCACGGAAACCTTGCCCATCAGGTCCGCAGTCAGACCTATACTGTTTTGATTATTGCAGGCTTCGTGGTGCTGCCCGGCGTGCTCCGAAGGGGACGCCGGGGATGGATTTCCGAGACCGCTTTGCTCACAATTCTAGCGGTGGGCGTGGCCACAGGACTCGAGATCATTCCCGTCCACGAGCGAGCGTTCTTGTTTGGTCTTCCGTGGGTGGTTGGCGGTGTGCTGGCCTCGATCCGAACACACAAGATTTGGCAGGTCGTCCTCGCGATCGTAGTGGGTTCCGTTGGACTGAGCGAGAACGCGGGGCTGCTCTCGAAACGGCTACACCAAGCCACTGTGCTCGCTGACGATGCCCGGTCGACCGACGCCTACCTCGAGTCCGTTTCAGCCACCGCGGTGCACTTCGAACCGCGACACGTTCGCTACCGCTTGACGAGCTTCGTCGCCGATCTTCGAGTGCTAAAGACCTGCGACGAAGGTGGGCACGCACCGGACCTGCCCGATCGATACCGAACCGACGACAAGCCCCAATGTTCGGCGGGCGAGCACACCGTGACCTGGAACCGAAAAACACCGAGTTGCGACTGCCCCATGGTGGCCGAGTACGGCGCATGGCGGACATTTTATTGCTCTGACGCCGCTTCCATTAAGGGTGTGCGGCCGGACTGACAGCACGACACACAGGTTGAAGGTCATACCGACGAATGAGCCGGTCCAGCTTCGCCTGCCGTTCCGATGCGGCAGTGTCTGCAAGCCACGCCTCAAACGTGGCCCAGTCTGAAATCTGGTTTGCCTCGGCCGCTGTGGCCATCCGACGAGCAATCACCGTTTGGACCTGTGCGGGGGGTACATCTGCGACCGACTCCCGGGTGATGGTGGCCATCTGAGTGCAAAAGTGGGCGAGCGCTTCTTTGCTGGGCTCACTGGGTCCCGGAGCGATTGAAGGGACTGCCTCGGGTGAGTGCGTTGTTGTCTGTGCGCCTCCGCAGGCAACCAAAAAGACAACCGTGGCCAAGAGATTCGTCATGCGTAGATGCACCTCGTGTGAACCCGTTCTAACCCGTCAAGAAGGGCCCACACTCGCTTGGCCCTCGCTCCTTATCGCAATTCATTTGCAATAATGGTCTGGACGCCTTACCCGCCCGGCTCACTCCAATCCGGACGACAGAACCATGCGTTTACCATGCACCCTTGTACTGGCGGGCCTGCTCGGGGCCTGCGGCGAAGAACACGATGAATCCGCTACCGAAGCCGATGGTCCCGGAAAGAGCGACCTCGCCGCAGACGAGGGCGGCGACGAAGGCGATACCGGCGAGTACGATGCACTCCCTGACATCGATGGCGACCCGTTTGAACCCGACTCCATCGAGGCGTTCTACTACCCCGAAGAAGACCCTGTCTGGGTGCTCACCGCCAAATCGGGATCGACATGGGTGTACATCGAGAACTACCCGCGCTTCGGTGGGGCCACCGGAGCCGAGACGCGCACCTTGGGCTCAGACGAGGTGAACTACGCCACCTGTGGGGTGTGCGTGCTGCTCAAGACCGGCTGCTCGCCCCACGGCGACCACGCCCATTGTTCGACAACCTACATGCCCGAGCCCGGAAGCCGGATCACCTTTGACGAGTTGGGTGCCGGTGCCGGCGACACTTGGTCCGGTTCGGTTTCGCCCGTTCGCTTTGTCGAGGTGTCGATGAACAGCTCGACCTTCGAGACCACGCCTGTGGAGGGTGGCGATCAAATCGAGCTCGACGCATGGTCATTCGAGGCCGTCCTGACCGAAGGATGACCATGGCTGCCAGTGACCGGTCTTGTCGACCCAGCGACGACCGCGGGGGCAGTTGAGTCGGCCGGAGGGGTGGCTGAATCACTCCGCCGCTAATGTATTTTCCCAAAGGGTTTTGAGCTCGGCAAGGGACGGGAGGCCTGCCTCACAGTAGACTTCGGCCGTGGTGACGAGGGGCTCTGCGGTACCCGCCTCGAGCTCTTCCCACGTGTATTCCCCCATCAAGACGGTTGCATCGAAGGCTCCCTCGGTCATCTCCGCCTCCTGATACACGCATGCGTTGAACTCTTCGCAGATGGTGAGCAGCAAGCCCGCGGCGGCGTCAGAACCTGTGTTGTCAACGACCGCTTGAAGGTCGCACTCATCCGAAGGGTCTTCCGGGTCGGTGGACGAGCTCGCCGTCACGGTTCCATCACGGGCGACGACGACGCTGTAAAACGGCCCACAGGCGCTGGTTGTACCGCCCCACGTCCGCTGCGCATAGGAGACTGTTTCGCAATCAATGGAGACTTGTTTGCTGCCGTCGGCGGTGTCATCGTCTTTGTCGCCGCAGCC
>DEBL01000038.1 GCA_002348535.1 Deltaproteobacteria bacterium UBA2957
GCACTCTCCCACTGAGTTAATCGCCCGTCTGAAACGGTATTCCCGCTCAGGGCTCCCGTTCTAATGGGATTGCCCCGGCGTGTCCAAATCGATTTGAGTTAGGCGCCTGGCTTGTCGCGTTTGGCGCGGATTTTCTCGACCTCGCTGGCCAAACGCTTGGCCACTTCGGGGGCGTCTTCCTCGAGCCGCTTGATGGCCATATCGGCCGCATCGTCGTTGCCCTGCCACGCGCTCGCCTCGCCGATGAGCTCGATGCTCAACGGCAGGTGCTCGGAGTCGGCGTACCGCGTGGCCATGCCGGCCGCACGCTTCTCGACCGCCGCCCACGCGCCCCGCCGTTTGTAAAAGCGGGCAATCCACAACTGCTTGAGCGCCATCCGCTCTCGGCAGAGCGTGAGCAACTCTTCGACTTCTTCTTTGTACTCGGAGTCCGGGTACTTGGCGGCAAACCCGCGCCATGCGTTCAGGGCATACCGGGTCGGCGTTTGGTCACGGCCCACGCGCTTGGGCGCCTTCTTGAAGCTGGTCATGCCAATGCGGAAGGTCACGTAGTCCATGTTCTCGTGCCGCGGGTGCATGCGAGCAAACTCGTCGTAGGCCATCTTGGCTTGGTCCCACTCGGCCTTCTTGAAGTACACATCGCCAATCGCCAACTCGGCCTTGATCGAGTGCGGATCGTCGCGGTGGTAGTTGCGCACCCGGTTGAACTGCTCGATGGCCTTGATGTACCGGCCGCGGTTCATGTACTTCACGCCCAAATCGTATTGTTCCTTCACGGTTAGCCGCTTGCGCTCCTTGCGCGCACCGTCGGCCGGGGTCGCAAACAGAAAAGCAGCAATGATGAACAAACGAAGCATTGGACGTCCTCGGCTTGGTGCTTAACATGTGACCAGAACCCTGCCGGTTTGCAGTACACTGGTTTTCACCTTGAAAGGACGAATTCATGCTCTCTCAGCCCACCGCCGACCAAGTGCCCATCAGTTTTTCTCAGTTTGTGATCACCTTGGTGCAGTCCACCATGGTGGCCTTGGGCGAGGTCGAAAACCCCGACACGGGGCAAAAACGCATGAACCTTGAGCTTGCGCAAGACACCATCAACGTGCTGACAATGCTGAAGAATAAAACCACGGGCAACCTGACAGACGACGAACGAAAGCTGATTGACGGACTGCTTGTTGAGGTCCGAACCAAGTTCCTCACCGCATCGGGAACCTACCAACGGCGTTGACGATCGCCGTTGTCGAGTTTACGCTGCGCTGCCTGCCACACGACTACGGCAGTACTCGAATGCTTTCTTGGAGGAACGCAATGCTTCGTACAATCTCAATTATGGGCCTGCTCGCCCTGACCGCATGCAGCAGCAAAGACGCCGACACAAGCGGCGACGCCGGCGACGTCGGTCCCGCCTGCGACGTGGAAGGAACCGCGCTTGGCTACCCCACCACCGACGGTGCCACCGACTTTTATTACCGCGCAGCCGTCGAGTTCGTCTTTGACGGCATCGACGAAGACGCCACCCTGACCCTGACCGACGCCTCGGGCGCTGCAGTCGACGGTTCAACCTCGTGGGTTGACTCCAACCTTGTGTTCCAACCCTCCGCCCCTCTCGCGGCGAGCGCGGACTTCACAGCAACCATGACCCACTGCGCCGGAAGCTCGAGCGTTCAGTTCCGGACCGGCACCTTGGGTGCCCCGCTCGATGAGGGCGTTGAGTTGGTCGGCAAGACCTACGTGGTCGGCCTCGACGGCGCACGCTTCGTGAAGCCTGCCGGCGTGGGTTCTCTGCTTCTCGGACTGCTTGAGCAAGACATCCTTCTGGGCGTCACGGCAGTCAGCGACACCGAGATCGAGATGATCGGTGCGATTTCTCGCGACGATTCGACGGCCCAAGACCGCTGCGAGCCCAGCATCGACTTCCCCGAAGCGGCTGACTTCACCAGCTCGCCCTTCTTCTCCATCGGACCACAGAACACCACGCTGTCGGCCGCTGGATACGACATCTCCATCAACCAGCTCAACGTCGCGGGTGACTTCACCTCGGACGGCAGCCAAATCGGCGGTGCCATCCTCAGCGGTGAGATTGACGCCCGTGAAATCGTTGGCGCCTTGGTCGGTGGTGGTCTGCTTGAAGAAGAAGATCCCGACGCCGTGTGCGAGCTCATCGGCACATTCGGCGTGTCCTGCGACGCCTGCTCCAGCGACGGTGCAGCGTACTGCCTGAGCATCTACGTGGACCAGATCACCGCAAACTCAGACGACCAGACATTGGTTGCGCAAGACGACTGCGACCCCGAGGCCTGCGACGAAGGATGCGACGCTGAATAATCGGCCCGTCGCGTTCGCCATCAGCCACCGCCCTTCGGGTCGGTGGCTGATTTCGTTTTAGGACCGGAGCGCCGTCAACACGGCAGCATAGTCGTTTGGAACGGGGCTCGATCGCTCGACACGCGCTCCCGTCACCGGATGGTCAAAGCCCAGTTCGACGGCGTGCAAGAGCTGATGGTCCACTCCCTTGAGGGCCTCGCGAATGGCTGCCGGCACCTGGGTGCGGGGCTTGTAGGACGGCTTGGTGTACACAGGATCGCCGAGCAGCGGGTGCCCCAAGTGTCCCAAGTGAACCCGGACCTGATGGGTGCGGCCCGTCTCGAGGCGGCACTCGATGAGCGAGCACCAGCCGTCGCCGCCGGGCACCGAGAATTTCATGCGCTCCACAACCGCCCAGTGCGTGATGGCTCGCTTGCCCCCACCGACCACCGCGAAGCGCTTGCGGTCCTTGGGGTGCCGCGCCAACGACGCATCCACCGTGCCCGAATTGGTCTTTGCATGCCCCCAGCACAGTGCCCGGTAGCG
>DEBL01000116.1 GCA_002348535.1 Deltaproteobacteria bacterium UBA2957
CCGACGCAGATGCCGACGCAGACGACACGGGTTCGTCGGATGACACGGGCGAACCGCCACCCGATCCCGCGTCCATACCCACCGCAGGGTCCACTTGGTGTGCCTCGGGCGGAACAGCAACCAGCGGAATGACCACCAGCGTAAGCTGCATGAGCCCACTCGACTTGAGCGCCGGAACCATCGCGACGGATGGCACCCACACCTTGCAAACGGGCCCGCTTCGACGGATCAGTCCCTAGCCTCACCGCCCACACGCAAGCGAATCGAGTCAACCACCGACCCCCGGTGCTTTAGCTCGATTCGGTGGTCGCCAACGGTGGGCACCCAACGATGGGTAAACGGGTACTCCACGCGCGCCAGCACCTCTCCATTGAGCGCCCATTCGAGTCCTTCTGTGTCCCGCGGTGCACTCGCTCGAAGATGAAGTGCCTGCTGCTCAACCGGATCGCGCGGATCCATGTAGACAACGATCCCGTCATCGGGCCAAGAGATGCCCACAACGGGTGGCGCTGCACCCGATGGGGACTCGGGCATGTCTCGGCAAATCGACGCCCTTCGTCGAGCCCCCTTCCCCGATTCCGCCGCCCAGGACACAAACCGTGGTGGCCAGTTCACGCTCAAGGCGTCGACCGCTGTGCTGCAATCTCCGTCCGTCGGATCCGCCAATCGCACCAACTCATGCCACGTGCACTCACCGTGCGGCTCTGTCCCCTCAAGAAACATCTCCGTCATGCCGCCCGGGCAGGCTTCGCTCACCCGCTCCCCAGAGAGTGGACAAATGCGGACCGGTACAACACCGTCCGGCGGGTCTTCCAGCGGCAGGTCAGCGGTGTTTATGGCATCGACAATCCGACGCAATATCGGTGCTGCCCCCGTAATTCCGCTCACATCGTTCATCGGTTTGCCATCAAAGTTGCCGACCCAAACGCCCACAGTCACGGTTGGGGTGACCCCGACGGCCCAATTGTCTCGCCAGCCTACACTGGTGCCCGTCTTGGCCGCCATGGACACATCCGATTCGAGCACAGAGTCCACGCCAAACGCGGGGGCTCGCGCGGCTGCATCATCGAGAACGTGACGGACCATCCATGCCGCTCGCGGGTCAACCACATCGCGCCCGTCGGCCTGCGTGTCCTGACCCAGACGGAACACCAGCGGACGATAGCGCCCCCCATCGGCCATGGTGCGATACGCACCGACGAGTTCATCGAGCCGGACTTCACCGTCTCCCAGAACCAACCCAAGACCGTAATGATCGGGACGCTTCTGTAGACTCTCAAACCCGAGCCCGCGAAGCCGCTCCAAAAAGTTCGACACCCCGACCGTATTCAATAGGTCCGCAGCAGGGATGTTGAGGCTTCGGGCGAGCGCACTCCGAACCCGCACGGGGCCGTTGTGGGTTTTGTCGTAGTTCCGTGGACTCCACGTACCGTGTGTCGTGGACCAACTCTTGGGGAGATCGGGTTGAATCGTAGCGAGGGTCACCTGTCGCCGCTCTAAGGCCTGCTGCACCAGAAACGGCTTGAGGGTGCTCCCCGGACTGCGCAGCGCAGACACGCCATCAACCTGACCGTCCGTCGCGGTCCAATCCGCAGACCCAACGTACGCCAGCACATCGGCGGACTCATTGTCGACTACGAGGACTGCCGCGTGACTGACGTTCCAAAGCTTCAGCGACGTCACCGTGTCCTGCACCACCTCCACGACCATCTGTTGAATCCGCAGGTCAAGGGTGGTCTGAACCGCTCGGGTGCGTCCCGTCTCGAGACGCCGAATGAAGTGTGGGGCATGGGACCACGGGTACCGGGGGCGAAGGCCCAGCGGCTCCTTCGAAGCGACCTGCGCATCGGCAACACTCAACTGCCCGAGTCCCGCCAAGCGCATCAGTACGCGCTCGCGTGCCTCCACCGCCGCATCGGGATGCCGCCATGGGTCAAGCCCTGACGGCCGCCGCGGCAAGGCAACCAGCAGAGCCACCTCAGCCATGGACAACCCGGCGACGGTTTTATCGAAATACACGTGAGCCGCCGCATCGATCCCGTAAGCGTGATTGCCAAAATAGACACGATTTAGGTACTCCGTCAAAATGTCATCTTTCGAATGGCTGTTCTCCAGTCGAACCGCCATCCATGCTTCCCATGCCTTCCCAACCAATCCGGAGGGGCGGTCCCAAATGTTGCGCACCAGCTGCTGGGTGATGGTGCTGCCTCCTTGCCGGATGGTCCCCGACTCAAGGTTGATCCGCATGGCCCGAGCGATGCCGACCGGGTCGGTCCCCCAATGGTCCCGAAACCGGTGATCTTCGGCGTTGATCATGGCGGGGGTAACCCGTTCGGGAAACGCATCCAGCCACTGTCCTCGCGCACGCTCCGGTACTGGCCGGTCGGCCAGCACCACGCCGTTGCGATCTGTAAACCGTGTCGCAACGGGAGGCTCCGGAATCTCTATAGGAATCCACAGCGATGCGACAGACCCGAGGATGGTCAAGAGCATAAGTCGACGGACTCGCCGTCTCGTTGGCCCATGAGACGGGGTCATGGGTCTACTGGGTATCCATCGCGATCAATGGGTTTCCGACTACAAACTCACCTTGCTCCGTTCGACCGTACACCTCGGGTCGGTACATTTCCTGCGCGTAGGCCGCGGGTTTGGCGTACACCCCCGGCGTTGTGGCACGAGCCACATAGCTGTAGGTGTGCACACCGGCGGGCATCACATCGGCGAATAGGCTCACGGATGCATCATCGAGTACACGGTGGTTGAAGACCCATGAAGACCACCCGATGTCATCCATCGCTTCCGAGTCCTCATACAGCGAATTCCGAACACTGCGACTACCCAATCCAGACGACCGACTTCCGTCCTCAGTCACCATCGTGGCCGAGGTATTGAACGACGTGTCCACTGGCTCCAGCCCCGCCGGCAACGGATCATGCACCACCACATCCGTGCGATCGACGGGCGTCACCACACGGAGACTGACCCGAACTAGCGCGCCGGGCGTAACCCCAGAGTTGTCGCCATCGGCGCCCTCCAACATCCGATACGTGCGAATCACGGTGAACCCTTGATCCCGCGGCGGCATCTCAGCGGCCGCGTACTCGAGGCGAGTCTCATAATGTACGGTGCCGCCCGTGCTGGTGATGTCGAGGGTTCCATCGCGGAGCTCATCCAGCGGGACAAACGCGCGAGCCGGGGCTCGCTTCAAGGCTTGTTCGAGAAGGGGTGAGCCGTTGAGTTGTACAGCCACCGATGCCGTTCCATCCGCACGCTCGTGAACCGCGGTGTAGTCCCGCAACGCCACCAGCGCCTTCGCGGTAGTGTAGGTGTTGCTCCAGCGCCCTTGGGAGCGACCGTGCATGAGCCCTTTGGCAAGGCGGTCAACCATGGCGTGATCCGGATCGAAGGCCATGAATGCGCTCAGGGTCGCGGCAGTCGCCGCCATTCGTCCATTCCAAAATCGGGACTGTTCGTCGTGCACCACGGCAGTCGAGGCTTCCACGTGCATCTGCCCTTGAATGCGGCTCGCCAACCGTCCGAGGCGACCATCGTTCCGGCCGGAGGTCAGCACCATCGCCTCCAGCAGCTCTGCCTGTGCCGTCGGAGACAGGTCAGCGTGCACCCCGAACAATGCGCTGTTGAAACCACCGTCCCCCACACCGACTCGAGCGAGGGCGAGGGCCACCCGGACCTGCGCTTCCCGCGCTTGCGCCTCTGACCACCACCGTGGCATCCACTTGCCGCCGAGGAATCCGCGCAGAAAGTGAATCGTTTCGGGCTTTGGCATTTGGCCTGCCATGGCGCGCGCTTCCATGGCGTACGCCGACCCCAATGCATGCGGGCCGCTGTAGGCAGCAGGCCAAAAGCTGTATCCACCAGAGGGGTGCGCAAAGTCACCGAGTCGGGCGAGATTGGTCGTGACAACACGCTGGATGGACGCCTCACTGGCTTCGAGCGATGCCGCATCCCCCAACTCGCTGGCCAGCACGCCGGCAATGAGTCGGCTTGATGTCTGCTCAAGGCACTCGTAGGGGTAGTCCATCATGTATCGAAGCGATGCATCGGCCCCCACCAACACCGTTGGCGAGGCCTGCACGTGCAACCCGCCCACCCCGGGAATCATCACCGACGAAAGTGAGATGGCCTCTTGAGCGGTCGAGGTTGTGCTGCCCATGCTGGCTACAAACTCCACCGGCTGAGGCCGCTCGACCGATAGCGTGACTTCTACTGCATCGCGGTCGGTGCCCGCGGTTGCCTCGAAGCGAAAGACCGCGTCACCCGGCTGCGGGTCGGTCAAGGAAAAGGCCACCTCTTTGGCGCTGTTGGCGGCGACACGAACCGAGACCATGGGGTCACCGATGGTGACGTTTGTGGCTTCCGCCGTGACCTCGACGGTTCGGGCTTCGTCGCGATTGTTGTGCAGCACAATCCCAGCGAAGGCGGAATCACCCACGCGCAACAGGCGCGGGAGCGCAGGCTGAGCCATCAGCGGTTTTGCGACCTTCAGTTCGTTGGACCCGCTTCCGTACCCGTCGGCCCCAGAATCAACGACCGCCATCAACTTAAAGGTCGTGAGATTGTCGGGCAGTTCAAACTCTACCTCGACTGAACCATTCTTCCCTGTGGTCAGATTCGGCATCCAAAGCGGAGTGGTGACAAAGCGCGATCGGGTTCCAGACCCGCCGTCCCCACCGCCACCGCCAACATCCCCGCCCTTGGCGAGAAAAGCACCGCGATTCAGAACGCGCGTGCGGTTGTCAGCGGTCTTCACGCGGAGCGGATGCTTCGCGTAGTAGGTGCTGAACGCATCGGGGGTGCCGTAGTTGGTGAGCGACAACACACCGTAGTCGACCGCGTAGAGCACCACATGGGCATCGCCAACGGCTTCATCCCCTCGCGATACGCTCACCGTCGCCTTGACCGTCTGACCGGGCTGATAGGTCGACGAGTCCGTCTTCACATCGACCGCAAGCCGGCGCCCGTTGGGGTCCACTTCGAGGGGGACATAGCCCATGTACCAGTTGGGGATGGTCCCCTCTGGAGAGTCCGATGGCGGGGCCCCTTCCACCGCCACCACAGAGACAAACAGGTTGGGCACCGCGTCCTCCGTGATGGGAATCTCAATGGTGTCGGCCGTCGACTCGAGCGTGACGACTTCTCGACTCAACACGCCCTCACGCTCGACCGTGACCAGCGCGGACAGACCGGGTCTCGGCGCCTTCACCAAAATCGTCGCGGTCTCTCCCGGCGTGTACCTGCGCTTGTCGGGGACAAGACTCAGGTGATTGCCGTCGCTTCGCGCCCAGGTCGCTCCAGCCCCCGTCACGTACAGCGCACGCTCGGTGACCGAGGTCCGTCCTTGGTCGTCGCGGACCGAGGCCTTGACCACGTAGTAGCCGCCTTCCGGTGGGGTCCATTCAAACGAAGCCGCGTCCCGGCTCGATCGCCGCTGCTCGGTCGTGACCTCCACATCGTTGATGGTGTTGACCCACGCCCACATCCCGTCCATATCTTTCTGACGAATGGAGTCCCATGTTCGCCGCACCACCGTGAAGTCCACCGCCACGCCATCCACCGACTCGCCTTCCGGCGTGACCGTCACAAACTCCACGGTTGTGGGCGTCTCGGCAACGCCAATGCCGTCTGCAAATCGAAGCCCTGCATACACATCGGCGGGGTGCACCAACACCTCGCTGCGGTTGGCCAAGGCTTGGCGCGACACATCCGTGACTTGAACCTCCACCATCACGGTCCGCGTCTCCGGATTCTCGGTGACCGGCACATCAAAGGACCACGGCAGTTCTCCCTTGCTGTCGAGGAGGCCCTCTCCCGAGGCAATCCGCTCCTGAGAACGATACTCTTCTTCCCACCAGTTTCCGCTCGGCAGCGCGCCGAAGGCAAACTCATCCCACCCTTCGGGCTGCGGATCGGTCACCGTCGAGAATGCCGTCCAGCGGGCGTCCATCCCGGTCATGGGCGCACCAAACAAGTACCGACCCACACCCGTTCCATCCAGCACATCACCGGCCACCATGGCATCCGGGGTCGACACATCCACCCGGAACGTGGGCGCCCGATAGGCCTTCACGGGGATCAGCACGGTTCGGGTGGCCGTGTAGCCTTCGTGCTTCAGCGTGATGGTGCAGGCCCCGTTGCCAAGCGCGGCCCCCGTCGAGATCTCGACGTCGAAGCTAACGGCGCCGTGGCGGTCGAGCCGACCCTCCCCGCTGAGCATGGGAGCGTCGGCGTAGTCGGTGCACGCCCACGATGCGTCCGCCGCGTCTGCAACCGTAAGGCCGTCTTTGTCCGCCACCCGCGCGGTCAGGGCCACATGCGCGACCTCACCGCGGCGGTAGACCCCGCGGTCGGTGTAGGCGTGCACCCGCACCTCGCCGTCGCGACCCGGTGTCGATGCATACACACCGGACTCCCACGTGCCCAACTCATTGGGCGAGCCGCTGACGGTAATCGCGGCATCGCTGCCCTTGGTGACCATCACAGCGATGGGGTCTTTGTAGGCATTCCAGTCGACGGGGACCACATCGGGTGCCAGCACCATGCCGGTCGCATCCGTCGAACCGCTCCACTTCAGCTCACCCCCGCGGAACAACTCGACCGCCGCATCAGAGACCGCCGTGCCATCCGACAGTTGCGTCACCCAGACCGAGGCCGAGTGAGGCCCCAGCTTCAAGGTGGTGCCGAGGTTGGTCTTCTGCAGCACGGTCCGGTGCATCAGAACTTTTTCTTCTTCCCAATAATCCCGAACCTGCGACGACCATGTTTCGATCATCATCATGCCGGTCCGCGGCGCCTCGCCATTGGCAGGATTCAGCCCCGCGCTCAGATCGATCTCGTGAATCCGAACTGCATCGGTGACCCCGACCTCCGCCGAATAGTCCACCGGTTGAGCCTGCGTTTTGCGCGTGTTTTTGCCCGTCGACCACCGGTAGCTGCGGGCGAGGTTCGCCGCGACCCATGCCGGGTCGACTGGTTCCACCGCCGCATAGAGGTCGGTCAGGTTTCGACTTCGGATGGGCAGGGTGTCTGGATTGTTGGCCGGGAACAGGTTGGGCCCCACCGCCACATCGAGCAGCGGCGACAGGTGCCCCGTGGTGAAGCGCCATGTGGACGGGTAGTCGCCCTCAGCAAGCACCTGACCGTGAATGTCTGTGAGACCCGAGGCGAGGGTCATGGTGTAGGTCGTCATGGGCTTGAGTCGCAGCCCGTGACTCCAGTAGCGGGACTTGCCCTCGGTGGGAGGATTGAACCCGTCCGGCGGCGCCGGTTCGATGCGCAATCGCTTGGCCACCTCGGCGGCCTCCACCTGGGTTGTGAACTCGATGGAGAGATGGGCATAGGGTTCGACGTCGCCGCCCCCCGGACCGTAGTCCTTGACGCCCGCGGGGGGAATGGTCGCCAAGGCCATGGTGTGGGCCACATTCATGGGCAGCGGTCCGACTGCGCCCTTCACGTTGTCAATCGACAACACATACGGCGTGTGCTTGGCTATCGGGCCCGACAACAGCACAGCGTGGGTGTCGTCGTTGCCCCGGATCCAGTTGGGGATGTACGCCTCGTTCCCTTCGGGCCGGCTGCCCACCAGCGCGACCGGGGCGCCCCCGTTGGCAGGACGCAGCACCGCGTTGCGCGCGACTGCTGCCGGATCGACGGGCTGATTGAACTCCACGTAGATGGCATGGTCGGGATGCAGCACATTGCTGTTCGACCGGGGCCACGCACTGACCACTTTGGGTCGCTCGGTCGAAAACCGAAAGTCGATGGCGGATGTCACCGCGGCGCCGTCGAGGGCCGTTAGCCCTTCCGGAATGGAGCATTGGACCGAGTGTGCTTCGGGAAACCGGCCTGCCGTCGGCACCCACACGGCCGTGCTGGTACCGGCCCAACGGGCGACGCCGTCGATGTCTGGGCCGCACTCGAGCGGGGCCAGTTCGACTTGGGCATCAAGGTCGGTCAACGCCACCATGGGCCGGTCGAACACAACCACGGCTTGGCTCGGCTGCCGCTGCTTGCCCTGTGGCCCCACCATCACGGGCTGAACACCGGTCCCGGATTTGGCGCCCGAGAAAGGCTGCAACAACCCAGGGGTGACCGGACCAATCGACGGCAAGGCATCGGAGCCCACCTTCATCAGTTGGGTCGCGGGCTGCTCGACAACCGGTTCAGGCACCGACGTTGGCGCAACAATGCCCCGCCCGAAATAGCCAACCGTGACTGCGCCCGCAGCCACCAACAGCACCTTCACTCCACCGTTCGATTTCATTCTGTGTCCTTTGGCTTCACACACCGAGTGAAGCGACCGGAGTGTACCGCATCTTTGCAACGCAGTTGAGGCCCAATCGATTGCGGACCGTTGCCGATGGTGTTCGGCGCCCGACCGGTCGATTCGCGAAATGGTTGCCCACGCAGGCCCCGATGTGACCGGCTCAAACGTCACGTTTGCCCCACACTATGTCTTGCGACAATCGAGTCTGCGCGGCGCCTTGCGATCCGGTACACTCCCGGCGGGAGGTTCCATGCGCACTTGGCTTGTTCCGTTTTTGATGATTCCCTTGACCCTCGGTTGCGGCGACAAAACCGACGATAGCGAGGGCGGCGAGGGCCCGAGCGGATCCGACTGCGCTGAGGGCTTTGGCCTCGCCGATGACGGCAATTGCTACCCCATTGACGACACGCCCAGCGGCGACCGCACCGAAGGCACCGAGGCCGGTGACTGTTCAGACGGCGCCGACAACGACGGCGACGGACTCTTTGACTGCGACGACGATGGCTGCGATGGCGCACCCGCCTGCGAAGAGGCCGACGCCGACGCAGATGCGGACGCCGATGCGGACAGCGATGCCGATAGTGATGCAGACGCCGACGCCGACGCTGACGCTGACGCCGATGCCGACGCAGACGCTGACGACACCGGCTCCCCTGACGACACCGCAGCCCCCGATGACACAGCCGCTCCCGACGACGACACCGGCACCATCACCGACCCCATCGAGACCAACACCCCTCCCGCCGTCATCGGTGCCGTGCTCAGCCCCTTTCCCGCCCGCGAAGGCGACCTGCTCACCTGCACCCCGGGCGACACCGTCGATGCCGACGGCGATACCGTCACACTCGACTTCTCCTGGCGCATTGAAGGTGCCGCCGAACCGCTGGCCGCCACCACCGCTGCCCTCACTTCAGCGTCGTTCGACCGCGGCGACACCGTGATCTGCACGGTCACGCCCTTTGACGGCACCGACGTTGGCGAGCCGGTTGACTCAAACCCGGTGCCCATCGACAACACCGAGCCCAGCATCTCCACTGTGACCATCGCACCAAGCCCCGCCAGAGCCACCGATGCGCTCACTTGCGGCTACACGGGCTACTCCGATGCCGACGGCGATGCGGATGC
>DEBL01000074.1:0-4524 GCA_002348535.1 Deltaproteobacteria bacterium UBA2957
CGCACGCATGGGTGGCTGGCCGCTCGTCGCCGGTGCGTTGATTGGTATGGTGGTGGCTGCCGCGGTTGGGGCCGTTGCGGTGAACCACATGACGGGGAGCCGGCATGCGGATCAGGTTGTGCCCCCGGTGGTCAATCCGGTGACGCCTGTGCGCGCGGCGAACCCGCGGGGCGAGTCGGACCTGCAAGAGGAAGCGTCTGCTGCGACGGAGCGCGCGGCTGATGCCCCCGCGTCGGCGCCCACAGAGCCAATCAATGATTCGGATACCGACGATGCGTCTGCATCGCTCGCCGGTGATCGAGAGAAGCCGATGTCCACCCAAGCGACCACGGGGCTGTCCCCGGAATCGACTGCGCCCGGGACCGGAACGACCGCGGATGCGGAAACAGCGACCGAGACGTCAGCGCCCGAAGGCGACGGATCCGCCGATGAGTCAGACCCCAGTGCAGACGGGGTAGAGGGCTTCGCTGTCACATTTCGCGCGGAGCCCGGCTCGGTCGACCGCATGCGTGTTCGCTGCCATACGCTCGATCCAGTCGATGGGATTGAAGAGGTGTTTATCGATCGCGCCGTTAAAGGTCCCTGCCGCGTTGAAGGTTTCATTGGTGAGTCTAAACTTTCGGTTTCGGCGGTTTTAAAGGGTCCAAAAAGCTACACCTGTTTCAGGGATGGTAGCCGAATCTGCGAGTAGTCGAAGCGGACTGGGTGGCGTTTCCGATCCTCGCGCCCGCGCACGAGCACACGCGCGAGTCCTCCATTTATCGCCGCGCATGTGGTACACCTTGCACCGTGGAGGATGCGCATGCGTCGATTGCTATTTGCTGTTGGCTTCGTTGTTGGTTGTGAAGAGGAGGCACCGCCGCCGCCACCACCCCCTGTGGCGGTGGAGAAGGCGGATACCGGTGAGGCTGCCGAAGAGACCAAGGAGCAGGAACCCGAAAAACCGGTTCGTACTCCGGCCCAGGCGGCCCACGACCTCATGCTTGCGGGCCAGTTTGCAGAGGCGTCGGCTGCTGCAGCCAAACTGGAAGACCGAGCGCTTGGTGCCCGATTGCAGCGCGTGGCTGCGCGTGCGGGTGGACCTGTCCCAACTGACGCCAGTGCAGTATTTAACGCTGAACTGGCCCTTGAATCTGGAAAGGCGCAGGCGGCATTCGATGCACTGTTTCCAAGCTTGGGCGATGACCTCGGTGATGCCGCGGTTGTGGTGGCCCGTGCCATCGCTGCAGGAGCTGTACTGCCCGAGGAGTCGGAGTTGCCTCGCCCGGTGGCAGCAATGGCGAAGTGGATTGCCAGCCCGGATGCTCGGTCAGCACGGGGGTTCGCCGCGCAGGCGACACTCTTGACGGGGGCCGCTGCCGACCTTGTTCGTGCGGACAAGGCGTTGGCATGGGGCGATTCCGCTGCGCTGAACGCGGCGAATGAAGTTCTCGTGCAATCTGCTGATCCCCAGATCAAGCTGCGGGGCTTGCTTGGGAAGCTCGATGGTCATCAATCGGGAACGGTAAAGGGTCTGTCCAGCGACGCTGTGTATGCGATGGCCACCGAAGCCGATTCGTTGGCCCAAGCTGAAGGGTCTCTCCAGCAACTCAAGTCAGCGCTTGGGCACGCGGTACAGGCGAGCAAACGCATGAATGATTTTGGAGGTGCCCTCGCGATTGCGCAGGCTCACCTCGACACGGCGAAGGCAGCCGGGACTGACCCGGGTTTGGCGCTTGCGCTCGCCGCAGATGCTGCCCTTCTGTCGGGGTCTCCAGTTCTCGCCGCTGACCATGCCGCTGCGGCACTGGCCATCGAAGGCGAGGCGGGCGACGCGGTTCGTGCGTCTGCGTCTTGGACAGCAGGCCTTGCGGCATGGCAGCTGGGTAGGGGAGAAGCGCTGGACGCCGCTTCTGCGGCTGCAACCGGTCCGCAGAAGGATGCCCTGAAAGGTCTGGCCGCCGTTCATCGCGGCGACGTAGAGACGGCTCGGCTTCAGTTTCCCCCGAGTGGGTTGGATGGCGAAGCGGCGGCGCACGTGTACGGAGTGGCGGCAAGCATCGACGCGGCCAATGCTGGCGCGTGGTACGACAAATCCATCGCGGGCGCTGATGCCAGCGGTGTGGATGCACTGCGAGTGTCGACTCGGCTGGCGAAGGAGAGCTGGCTCCGAGCGTTCAACCGCCGAGGCGCCGCCAAGCTGCGACAAGCGACCTCACGCATCAACGCATCGCCTGCGCTCAAGGGCGAACTCTCGGTGCGTGGATTCCTCGCGGGGTCACCGGGTGGAGTGAGCGGAGACGCCGGGCCGGCGACCGGCGTATGGCAGGCGTTGACCAGCACTTCGATGCCCCAGAAAATTGAGGGCGACACATGGACTGGCCTGCTGCAATGGGCCCGAGGCCGAGCCGCCGCGGCATCGGGACGATTGGAGGGTCACGATGGGCATTTCCCCGCGTCGCTGTCGAATCTTCCGCTGCATCGAAAGGGACGCCTTGCGTTGGGCACCGTCGTTGACGGTTCGGAAGGCGTGGACCTCGAGACGGATGTTCGTCTGCTGAGTGCCATTGGCGGTGAAACGGCAACGGGTCTCGCGCTTTCTGCCCATGACATCGGTCATCGCCAAGGCGTGGCTTTGCTTGACATCAGCATGGGTCGCAACCAGTTGTTTGGGATTCCAAACGAAGACAAAGAAGCGCTGTTGGTCGCCATCGCGAAGGCCCGTGCGGACATCACTGCGTGGCAAGTTGGGCGTGGTGATTTCCCCACGGCATCCATAGAGGCGGTCGCGGCCGCCGAGGCGAAGGCATCAGAGGGCTCAGAGGCGTTCAAGTCATTGATGCCGATCAAAGGCGCGACGGCCGCCGAACTGCTGAGCGACCTCCGCCGGGGTGCGGTGATTTCCTATCGGGCTGCCCATGGCAGCGTTCAGGCGATCGCGTTGTCCCGAGAGGGCAACGGCATCAAAGACCTCGGGTCCAGTCGAGAGATCTTCAAGCTGGCGGAGGATTACCTGCACGCGATGAGAGTCTCGGCGCCAGACTCAAAGGTGCAGACGGACCACAGCTCGGGGCACTTTCTGCGCACCAAAATCATCGACCCGTTCATTGGCGAACTGACTGGCGTCGGAAAGTACGTGATTGTTGGTCCTCCAGAGTTGACGTCGTTCCCGTTTACCACGCTGCCGGAGCAAGCGGAGGGACTGCGCTGGCTGGCAGACATCCGCCAGATGGCGTCGGCACCCACGGTGAGCACGCTCGTCCGCGATCTCCGCGAGGTGAATCCTGATACGTTCAAGCTCGATTTCTTGGCGTTCGGTGGGGAAGAGAAGGCGCCCAATGAAAATGAATTGACGGACTTCGAGACGCCCAACGAGCTCAAGGTTTCTGGACGATACTTTCAGTCGGGCATCGATGAGGTCTTGACCGGACCGGATGCGGTTCTTTCCGTCTGGCGAGAAAAGGCCGCTGCCGCCCGATACATTCACCTGTCAGAGCTGACACCGACGATGAACGGTGGGTTTAAGTTCGCCGATGGTGCTTTGAGCCTGGATGAGGTGCGCAACACCAAGCTCCATGCCGACATGGTGGTCATCACGGCACGCGGAACACCGGCGCAGCAGCAGCAACGGGCGCGCGCGTTTCTCGATGCCGGATCGGAGTGGGTGCTGGTGACCAACTGGGGCCTTCCCGACCGGTTCCGCGTGCGGTACCTCGGCAACATTTACGACTCGATGAATCAAGAGCGTCCTCCGATCCGCGCGATGAGCGAGGGGCGAAACCGCATGATCAATGACGGCATGACCAGTGTGAACATGGACGACCCTGCGATGTGGGGTGTCTTTACGCTGTTCGGTAAGCCGTAGGCCCGCCGTGGTCGCTTGGCTCGTTGGGGCAGCGCTGGCGCTGCCTCCGGCCCTCTTGGGCGCGGATGGCCCGACCTGGGTGGGCACGCTGCCGCCCGGATCGGGCTTGGCCGTTGTTGCGGTGGTGGACCCCGAGTCGGGCAATCTGATTGTGGAGTCGGTTGGCGCAGATGGCCGGACGTTGAACTGGAACGGCGAGGAGTGGACGGTCGATGGGGAAGCGTTGAATGCGGATGAGCCCGCGGTGGGGCATCGCATGGACGCTGAACGCTTGTTGGCATCCGAGACCTTGCTATCGTCCACGATTCAGTACGATTATTCTTCAGAAGGCCAGTTGGCCGGTTTGCGGTGGGCAAACGGTGAACAAATGGTCGTTCGATACCGAGACGATGGGCGTGTGGATGAGATTTTGGGGCCCGGTACGCGCCGGCTGCAACTGTCGTGGGTAAACGGTCTGCGATGGACGGATGCGCTGGGACGCTCGCTTCAGCGAACCCAAGTGGACGTTGGGCCCACGCGGACGGTTACCGTATCGGATGCCCTCGGCCGGCAAGCGATCGCTCGATACCGGCAGAGAGAACAGGAGTGGGTGCTCACCGGTTGGACGGATCCACGCGGATTGGAGGCTCGGATTGGTCGGTACGGCGACCGGATGGACGTGACGGCCCCTGGCGGACGGG
>DEBL01000074.1:4827-7165 GCA_002348535.1 Deltaproteobacteria bacterium UBA2957
ATGGACGTGACGGCCCCCGGCGGACGGGTGTACCGCATGGAGGTCGGTCCAACCGGTGCGGTGCGGTCCGTTGTGATGCCGGGTGGCCAGCGATGGCAGTGGGAGTACGATGAAGCTGGCGAGCTGCAGCGGATGGTTGATCCCGCCGGCCGCGTCACACGCCTCGAGCGCGATGACGATGGGCGAGTGGTAAGCGTGTCTCCGAGCGGGCGAGTCAAGCGAGTGCAGCGAAACGCCGACGGGGCTGTGGTGGCCTTCATCAGTGCAACCGGTGCCGCCACCCAGTTCATCCGTGATGAACAGAACAACCTTCGCACCATCGTCGACGCGGCAGGCAATCAGCTGTTCATTGAGCGGTCTTCGAATGGCTGGCCATCGGCAGTGTTGGAGCGGAATGGAGCCCGTTGGAACCTATCGATGGACACATTGGGCCGCCCTGATCGAATTGAAGATTCGGTGGGGAGGGTGATTCATGTGCATCGAAACGGTCCGGGACGGATTGAACGCATCGTGGACTCGGACTGGGGTGAGGTGCGCTTAGAGTACGAGTCGTCTGGGCGGCTGAGCGCCGTGGTGAGTGCCGAGGGGCGACGCACTCAGTTCCATCGAGATGCAGCCGGTTGGGTCACGCGGGTTACACGGCCGGACGAGAGCGAGCTGCATTTTGAGCGAAATCCAGTCGGTGAAGTGACCGCCGTCCGGCTCGGCTCTGAGGCCGTCAAGGTCGAGCGTAGCTCAGACGGACAGGTTCGCTCTGTGGGTGCTCAGCGTTGGACCCGTGACATCAACGGTCGGGTTCAAGCCATCGAAGGTCGGATGGGGCGCTGGGAGATGGCCCGAGACCCTGCGGGGTGGATTCGTCGAATCGAAGCGGGAGATTGGTGGGTCGACATCGATCGCGATGCCAATGGGTGGCCGGTCCGCTGGAACGGATCCGATGGCACGATTGATGTGCAACGCGATGGCAGCGGTCGGACTGTCCGAGAGACGGGCGATGTCGAACGCAGGGTGCTTCGCGACCCGCGTGGCTTACCCGTTCGGGTGGTCGCGGGCGCAGTCGGTGAGTGGCGTACGCAGCGAGATGCGTCGGGAAGGGTCCTTACCGTGCGGGCTCCGGATGGGGTTGCCTTGAGCGCAGAGCGCGACCCGCTTGGCGAACCAAAGTGGTTTCGGTTTCCCGATGGCACCATTGTGCGAAGATCCCAGAACGGCAACGCGGTGGACGATGTCATGGTGGGGCCCGCGGGCACTGTGGTCGGTCGGAACCGGACGACCTTCGATTCCGATGGGCGGCCCATCGAAGAAGTTCTCACCGGGGGTGACGCATGGTCTGCGTCCTACGACCCGCAGGGGCGTCTGACGAGCATTTCGGCGGGTGAGGGGGCCGGGTGGTTGTGGGAGAATGAGCGGGTGCTCGACCCCAGCGGACGGCTTCAACTCAATGACTCGAGCGGCTTGCTGATGGAAGCCCAGCTGCCGCCAGGGCCCCCGGCGTGGGGGCTCGCGAGCGGCATGATCTCGGTGCTTCGTGACCGGATGGGTCACATCAACGGGCTCAGCGGGGATTCGGGAGTGGCACCGGTGACCTTCGATGCGCTCGGTCGCTTGGAAGGGTTTCGTCCTGCCAACTCGAGCGGTTGGTCGCTTCGCTACGATGCGCGCGGTCGACCGGCGGCAGTGGCCGGCCCAAACGGGACCACGTCGCTGTTGCTGTGGCATCCCGATGCGCTGTCAACAGAGGGCATGGCGGGGGTATTGGCCACCGGTCCAGACGCTTCGGTGCCGTGGGCGTTGATCGATGGGGGCATGGCTGCGCGCCGCAATGCGATGGACATCGAGGGCCTCGTGGTCGACGCCATGGGAACCCCTGCATGGATTTTGGACGGTTCTGGCGGGGCGGCGACCTTGCTTCACACGCCGATGGGCCTGCCCGGTCAAGAAGCCGGTGGACCCATGGGGCTGCGTGGACGGGTCCAGTGGTTTCCCGGCGGTCCGATTCAGGTGGGCGCAGTGGCGCTTGACCCGGTGTCGGGGCAACGGGTCGATGGACACACGGGATGGCCGTGGTCGACGTTTACGCCGTGGTCGTTTTCGCCGCAGCACGCTGCCGATCCGGGCCCGTGGGCCCCCACATCTCGGTGGTCCGATCCGCTCAGCATGCTGACGGATCTTGGGGTTCTGATGCCGGTGGTTGAGGGCGATTGGCGTGCGGTAACCGAAATGACCCCTGCCTTTGAGGGGCTTCCTGCATCGATTGATGGTGCTTCGCCGCCGCTGGGTCCCGACCGCGAGACGGTGCCCTTTGAGACCGATGACCCCATCACAGAATGGCTCGTGC
>DEBL01000074.1:7540-7710 GCA_002348535.1 Deltaproteobacteria bacterium UBA2957
TTGGTCGGTGCACTGATATCGAGCGAATTGGCGCTGCCATGGCTGCCCCCGGATGTTGAAATTCCGGGTCTCGAGGAGTGGCGCCGCAGCGGCTTCTTTGCACAGGAGTAAACAAACCGCTTCGGACAGCTTGCCAAACTCGGGGAAAAATCATAATGTCTGAGCCGCTA
>DEBL01000074.1:8045-18068 GCA_002348535.1 Deltaproteobacteria bacterium UBA2957
GTTTCTTGGCGGGCGTAGCTCAGTCGGTTAGAGCGCTGGTTTGTGGTACCAGAAGTCGAGGGTTCGATTCCCTTCTCCCACCCCATTTTCTTTAAAATTGATGGGTTTACGGGCCAATAGCTCAATTGGCAGAGCATCGGACTCTTAATCCGCAGGTTCCAGGTTCGATTCCTGGTTGGCCCACCATCAACGTAAAAAGCCAGTCTCTAAGAACACTATCAGTGGAAGTTTAGGGAATGGTTGTGCGTGTAATGGAGCCGAATGGCAACAAAAGTGTTGCCACAGTGTTGCCACGCCTGGGCGGGCCAGGCGTTTCAGTGTCGTTCAATCTGACCCCGCTTTTGAGCCTCTTGGTTCAGGGGGGTTGGCATGAGGGGCGGGTGGTTCAAGTGTCCAACGACTGTGTGGCAGCGGTTGCGGGGAACCATTCCCAAGCCGTGGCCTTACGACTGCATGGTGTCCTCACCAGGCGCAGGTCCTGTTGCGGCTTCCGTTTCACCTTAAGCCAATTTCCGTACCAAGTTCCTCACTTGCCTTACAGCCGATTTCGTCCCCCCGAAGGCAACCCAACTTGAAAAATCCGGCAGCCTTGCCGATGTTCTCGGCGACAAGTTCGATGCAACTTCTGGGGCCGTCCTTTTCGCACGCTTCTTCGTAGAGCCTGAAACGGTTTACCAGGTCCCTTGCAACACCTTCTCCATTTTCGTGCATCGCAGGGAGCGCTTTCGTTCCGTAGTTGGCAATCGCACAGAAGTTTCCGTAACCCCTAAGGCAGCCTCGCTTGGTCAAACCGGCGGCCTTGCCGTAATACATAATGCCAAGATTGGTGCATCCTCGCCCCCCCCTGGCGTCAAGGCCAAAGAGAAGCCTCGCCCCGCCGCCAGCGGCGTCGCATGCTTTCGTGTAGAGGCTGATGGCCCGTTGAAGGTCTTTTGTGACGCCTTCGCCGTTTTCCAGCATGACGCCGAGGTTGGAACACAGTGCATCCCTTCCATCACATGCTTTCGTATACAGGCTGACGGCCCGTTGACGGTCCTTTGTGACCCCTTCGCCGTAGTAATACATAGTGCCGAGGTAGTCGCAGGCTTCGCTGACCCCTTTCCCGTCTGGAGCATCACATGCTTTTGTGTAGAGGCTGACGGCCCGTTGAGGGTCTTTTGTGACGCCTTCATCGCCCTTGGCGTACCGCCGAGCGAGCGAGACAAGTTCATTGCAGTGTCCCAAATCGCATGCTTTCGTGTACAGACTGCCGGCTTTTTGCAGGTCTTTTGTGACCCCGTCGCCGTTTGCGTATATGTGGCCGAGTAGGACACAGGATTCGTCGCTTCGAGCATCGCATGTTTTGGCGAAGTAGCTGACGGCCCGTTGAAAGTCTTTTGTGACGCCTTCGCCGTAGTAATACATGCGGCCGACGGCGCTACAAGCGCTTAGGTCAAATCGACATGCTTTCGTGTACAGACTGACGGCCCGTTGAGGGTCTTTTGTGACGCCTTCGTCACCCTTGGCGTACCGCCAAGCGAGCGAGACAAGTTCATTGCAGTGTCCCAAATCGCATGCTTTCGTGTAGAGACCGACGGCTTTTCGTAAGTCTTTTGTGACGCCCCGGCCATATTGATACATGGATCCGAGACTATTACAGCCAACGACGGACCCTCTGTAACATGCCTGTATGTAGCGTCTGGCGGCCTCTTGCGGGTCTTCTGTAACGCCCCAACCGAGACGGTACAGATGGCCTAGATGGCTGCAACCAATTGCATCCCCGCCATCACACGCTTTCGTGTACAGACTGACGGTCTGCGAGTAAGCTTGGGGCCCTTCAATGGCGTAGCTTGGAGCGGGACCCCTTCGCGGTTGATTAGCTAGCCCCAGTGTTCGGCAGGCTCGAAAGTTATCCTGGTCACACAGTTTCCTGAGGTCTGGAAGTGCGGATTGCATGAGTTGCGTACCGCGTGATTCGTCGCTTTCGCGGGATAGAACGAAGGCTAAATAAGCACAGCCGATTGGGTCGCCGATGGTGCACGCTTCTTCCAAAAGCATCTTGAGTTTTGAGCGGTCGACGCGGCCAAACTGTTTATTCCGTGAAAGTTCTTTCCAGTAAAAGTACCGTTCGGCCTCGAGCATAATTTCCGCGGTTTGGTCGAAGGGTTCAGCGGCTTCGGCGGGTACGCTCACCAAGGCGAGCATCATAAAACAGAATATTCGTTTAATCGTGTTCACCGGCGGACAGTACCACGGTCAATCGCATACGCAGATGCATCGTTTGTGCATTCACCCGTTTCACCAGACACAGGCGTTTCGAGAAACAGACGCGGAAATGTCCGACAAGACTGCCTGAGGCTGCGTCACCGACAGGCTACTCATCAAGCCAGCCGCCGTGTGTAAAGAGGCCAACGACGAAAGCCGACCGGCCATTCAACGACTGGTCTACCCACAAGGCATCCAGTTTGACGGTACTTCTTTTGGAACCGCTGGGATAGCGTCGACGTTCAACATTCTCGGGGGTAAAAAGACCCGGAATGTCGATATGTTGGGCCATGTCTATGCCCTTCGAAAGTTGGTTGGGCACAGCATGGGGGTGGCTGACGCCTACCTGGACGCGACGGTTCTCAATCTCGAAGATGCAGTGGCACGAATCCCTGCCATTGGCGAGCAGAAGCTTGCCGTCATGGAGTTTCCACGTGCACGGTAATCAGCCAGCAACGCGCAGTTGTGTTGCCAGGCTGTTGCCACAACAAATCACTACGACCAGAAAATGGAGGTGTAAGGTGATAAATAAGAGAGCAATACGAAAATCCGCAGGTTATAGGTTCGATTCCTAGTTGGCCCACCATCAACGCCACCTTCGCCAAGGACTGAAATCACCGGGAAGGCGTTCAAATTCGCGGGTGCCCGGTTCGGTTCCCCGATGGCCCACCGTCCACGAAAGCCGTCTCGTCTGCGACCGGTTTGGGACGCCGGTTTCGGTGAAGTCGCTCGCCAAAAGGCCGGCCAATCATGGGCGGCTTCTCTCTGCCCGACGCAGCGCTCGGGCGTTGCGTCCAGCGGTTGACCCGACTTTGACATGGGTGGGAAGTCGACAGGGTACCTTGACACCACGCCCCCTCCGACAGCACCCCGGAGGAAACATTATGGCTTTTTCAACGAAGCAACTCTGGTTGGTCGCAGTGTGTGGGTTGGCTGCAAGCGGGTGTGAGGTCATCGACGATGGCCCACCAGCGAGCGATGAAGCCGCCACTGAAGAAGAGGTGGGGTCGATGGGGGATGCCGACGCCGACGCCGACGCCGACGCGGACGGGGACGCGGATTCCGACGCCGACGCCGACGCGGACACTGACGCTGACGCCGATGCCGATGCCGATGCCGATGCCGATGCCGACGCGGATGCCGACGCCGACGCGGACGCCGACGCCGACGCCGATGGATCCACCTCCATCCTGCCCGGCGAGGCCTGCGGACCCGACGGCCTGGTGGCGGACTGCGCCGGGGTATGCATCGCGGGCGCTTGGGCAGAAACATGGCCCGGAGACGGCATCTGCGATGGCGAGTCCGCGCACTTCGGCGCGCATTTGGACTGCGAAGAATTCGGCTTTGACGGCGGCGACTGCGAGAGCGGTGCCGATGGCGGTTCGGATGCCGACGCCGACGCCGACGCCGCCGATGGTTCGGCACCGGGCGGCGAAGGCGCCACCACCCCCCCCGAAGACTTACACGGTGTCCACGTGTACACCACTCGGGAACTGGCCGACGGTTCCACGGAAGTCGTGTGCGACGCCACCCTGGATTGGAGATTGGCGTTGCTCTTTGGCGAACCCTTCAGCAGCTCGCACGGCTACGTCGGCTCGTGCGATGGGTGTGAGTATCAGCTGCGGCTGAACGGCCCATCGCGAACATCGCTGTATGAAGCGTGCGGTCCCGGCGTGTTTGACGAGTGGTCGATTTTGGCCGACGTGGACCCCGGGGAAAGGGACGTCATCCTGGACGCGCGGAGCCACCACAGTCCCGTTGCGGAGATCGCCTTTGCGGACTCATTGGACCCCCCCTTTGACTATTACTGGACTGGCCCGCCGACCCCGTCCTACTCGGCTTATGATGAAATCGCTATAAGGAAGGAGATGGATCGGGTGCACTTTCTCACTCACTACCCATCGGTTGATGGAGTCTCCGATTCGACGATTCAGAAGACGACATTCTGGCGAAACTACCACTCGACATATGCTTGGATGCATGGCGAAATGATGTGGATGAGCGTGGACCCATATGGGTATGATCCGGACACGGATTTTCGGCCATCGTCATTTGAATCAGACCGTCGCGCGGTGGAGTGGTCCGGCAGTCACATCCATGCAGAAGACCCGACTCTGACGACCCAAATCCGGGCGCGGGTGGTTTTTGGGGACGAATGTTTGGTGGCAGAGACGATTGATGGCGTGTACGATTACGGAGGCGGCGTTCCCGGCGACGTCTGCAGCACGGGGTGGGATGGATACCCCGACACCTTTTCAGAAGTCATGGATTGCTCGAGCTGCTGCGTGAGGGGGTCCACCCAGGAGGCCTACTGGGGAGATGGCATCTGCGATGACGCCTCAACCTCCCACATCAATCTGAACTGCGCCGCCTTTGATTTTGATGGCGGCGACTGCGGCGGTGCCGCGGAGTCGGACGCCTTGTGCGATGACACTTGCGTGTTTCCGGCCGATGGGGAGTGCGATGACGGGGGCGTTGGCTCGATGTGGTCGTTCTGCGACCTCGGCACCGACTGCACCGACTGCGGCCCGCGCTGAGGCATCTAACAATACCTGCAACGAGGGGTTGCGATTGCATTCGGCGGGGCCATGCATCTCGAATTGTTCGCTTGTCATGGAGTCTACGCGAACGACTCTTGGGTCTGATGCCCAAGTGGCTATTGGCGCGGCTGGTCGGCGGTCGTCAATTCAGCGCTCTCGCGATGCTCGCCTTGGTGTAGGATTGCGGTCCACAGGAGCCTGCCATGCCACCAATCCATCTCATGTTGTCTGCAATCCTTGCACTCTCTCTTGGATGCAAAGGCGATAAGGGCGACCCCGGGCCGGCCGGCAGCGACGGTGCACCGGGCGAGACCGGCCCACCGGGTGCCGATGGAGCCCCCGGTCAAGACGCGCCCACTGATGGCGATACCGCAGTGGATTCGGGCCTTGGGTCACCCGCTGCAGATACCGGGGACACCGGGGATGCTGCCGATACGGGCGAACCCCCCGTCGATGGAGACGGCGACGGATTCGCCGCTGATGTGGACTGCAATGACATCGATCCAACAGTGAACCCCGATGCCGAGGAACGCTGCGACGGGATCGACAACAACTGCGATGGCCTGACGGACACCGACGCGTCGGACCGGACCGTTTGGTACATCGACCGCGACGCCGACGGATACGGCGACGCGCGCTTCTTTGTCACAGAATGCGACGCGCCGAGTGGGTACGTGGCCGATTCCTCGGACTGCGATGACCTATCGGCCCTCAGCCATCCCAGTGCCGAGGAGCGCTGCGATGAGGCCGACAACGACTGCGACTTCGAGGTCGATGAAGGCGTGCGCACCACGTGGTACGAAGACACCGATGGCGACGGGTATGGGAATGGGCTCAGCAGCGAAGAAGCCTGTACAGCGCCGCCCGGATTTGTGTTTCACAGCGACGATTGCGACGACACCGACCCAGCCACTCACCCCGGAGCCTTGGAGCGCTGCGACGACGCCGACAACGACTGCAACGGAACGACGGATGACGGGGCAGTCGACGCCACGGCGTGGTACGCCGACGCCGATTCGGATGGATACGGCGACCGCTACACTGCCGTCGCGGCCTGCGCAGCACCCGAAGGGTTTGTGGGTTCGGGCACCGACTGCAACGACGGAAACGAGTTGATTCATCCCGACAGCGATGAAGTGTGCGACGGGGTCGACAACGACTGCGACGGCGGCATCGATGCGGATGCCATCGATGCAACGCGGTACTTCGTGGATGCCGATGCAGACGGCTACGGCGCAGGCGACGGAGAACTGCACTGTGCGCTCCCGGATGGGTTTGCGATCGCAGTGGGCGACTGCAATGACGAAGACGCCACCGTCAATCCCGATGCAACGGAGGTGTGTGACGCCGTGGACAACAACTGTAACGACGCTGTTGATGATGCGGCCGTTGACGCACTGGCTTGGTACGGCGACGGCGACGGCGACGGATTTGGTACCGGCGATGCGGTGTACGCCTGCGCCGCACCGCTCGAGCACGTGGCCAGCAACGGCGATTGCGATGACTCGGTCGAAACCGTCTTTCCCGGTGCGGTGGACGCGTGGTACGACGGCGTGGACAGCGATTGCGGCGAAGACGATGACTTTGATGCCGACGCCGATGGCCATCGCAGCGATGCGCACGGGGGCGAAGACTGCCTCGACACCGATTCGGCGGTGGTGCCGGACTCATCCGGTCAGTGCGCATTGGGCGCGAATTGCCTCGAGATTCTTGATCTGGGGCGCGCCGATGGAGACAGGGCCTACACCATCGATCCAGACGGCCGAGATGCAGGGCAGGCACCGTTCGATGTGGAGTGCGACATGAGCCGCGACGGGGGCGGCTGGACTCAGCTCACGGGTCGCGTTCTGATGGACCAAGACTGGGTTCATTTTAGTCACGAGGGCGGTCCGGGCGTCGAGATCATGGACTGGTCCGGCGAGGGGGAGTTCACTCTCGTTCCATCGGGCTCGGGCTGCAACAGTTCGGCGGCCCGAGCGACGGCCACCGTGCCCTTTTCGTTTTCGGAGTGGAGCGGCTCATGGGCGGGTCGAGGCATGTACGGCGACACCCACCAAGACGACAACCGATCGGACTTGGCCTGGGGCGAGGTCACCACAAACTGCCAAGGCCACACCAAGTTTGGCAGCGAGACCCGGACGGAGAAGATCGGTGGCGAGTGGGGAGGCGATTGGAACGCCGGAAGCACGTCGCGCACGTGGGAGTGGGGTGCCGGTTCCATACCGACCGCAACCCAGCTTCGGTGGGAAGTGGTTGATCAAGGCCCAAACGAGGGCGTCGTGTTCTACGACATCGACATTTGGGTGCGGTGAACTGCGGACCGAGCAGCCGGCAATGGTGCGTTGATCCGCCCCCGGAAGGGCTGCACTGCGATTTGGCCTCGATCCGACGCCGGTTGACGGGCAGCCCGCACGAGCCCGGTTTGCCAAGCGCTTGGGCCGTTCGGTGTGGGCAAGAGCGTGTGTGACTGTTGTTCGGGGGCATGCTTAAATAAAGCCATGAGCTGGCATGTTTGCGACGATGCGGATGACTTCTACACCCGGCGGCAGCCCGTGCTCGATGAACACGAGTCGCTGCATTGTCTGGCCTTCGCGGCAATCGAGCATGCAAAATCCTGCGGGAACGACGCCGAACCGTTTCTGTTCTGCGTCTTTCGGGCATTGGGTACGTGCACCGCCCATGCCATATACAGCCACCAGAATCGGATTTTAGTGCTCAGTGCCATGACCGACGAGCAGGCGAGGCTGTTGTGGGCGCTGCTCCACCAGCAGGGCATCGAGGTCCACATCGCGGAGGGCCCTCGGGGTGCAGCCTTGCCGTTCGCGGCTCGTTGGAGCGAAGCCAGTGGACGTCCGCATCAACTGGAAATGAACCAAGGGTTGTACGAGGTCAAAAAGCCGGTCATGCCGGATGCTGCAGGCGGAAGCTTGGCGGTGGCGACCGACAACGACGAAGCCGAGTTGAGTCAGTTCCTTAATGCCTTCGTTGCGGAATGCTTTTCCACCGATCCGACCCCCGCTGCGCAGGTTTCCGGACGCGTACGGCGTTTGATTGCCAAGCAGAAGGCCTACCTCTGGAAGAATCCGGCGGGAGAGGCGGTGTCGATGGCGGCGGTTGTTCGCGAGTCCCCGAACACGGCCAGTATTTCGCTGGTGTACACACCACGAGCACACCGCGGTCGGGGGTACGCTGCCAATGTTGTGGCGTCGCTCTCGCATGACCAACTGCGCCGCGGCAAGGGTGCATGCAACCTGTACGCGGACCTGAGCAACCCAACATCCACGGGCGTCTACCTGCGCATTGGCTACACCATCATCGGTGAATCGGTGCGGGTACGGTTGGGCACGAACGATAGCAGTCACCCCGGGGGGAGCCTGTGGCATGAAAAGCACAAACAGGAGTTGCATTGGTTTGACCGCACCGCGGGGAACACTTAGTGGCCCCGCCATTCAACACCGGCGTTCTGCCCGATGTCGTGTGACTCCGTCCCCAGTCTGTGGGTTCGGATCACACCTCTCAGTCCGAAGCCCCCAAAGGACCACCGTGACCGATTTCGCTTCGCTCGAACTGCTCGAGCCAATTCAGCGTGCACTTGTTGACGCACAGTACACTCATCCAACGCCCATTCAAGCGGCTTCAATTCCCCCGTTGCTCGCCGGTCGTGATGTGCTGGGGTGTGCCCAGACGGGGACGGGAAAGACGGCAGCGTTCCTCCTTCCTACTCTGCACAAGCTGGCGTCTCATCCTACGCAGGGCAAGCCGGTCATTCGGGCCCTCATTCTCACGCCAACGCGCGAGCTTGCTGCGCAGATTGGGGACAGTTTCGAGACCTACAGCCGGCACCTCAAGCTCCGGCATCGCGTTATTTTTGGCGGGGTGAATCAGCGCCCGCAGGTCGCCGATCTCCGGCGTGGGGTCGATGTGCTTGTTGCAACCCCCGGCCGATTGCTTGACCTGCACCAGCAAGGGTACATCTCATTCGATGATGTCGAGTTTTTTGTCCTCGATGAAGCCGACCGCATGCTCGACATGGGGTTCATTCATGACATCCGAAAGGTGCTCAAGCTCCTGCCCGCCAAGCGTCAGAATTTGCTGTTTTCGGCCACCATGCCCTCGAGCATCGTCAAGCTGGCCCGGGGCTTTCTCACGGATCCGATCAAGGTCGAGGTGGACCAACAATCGAGCACGGTGGATGCCATCGTTCAGCGGGTGATGTTTGTGGAGCGCACAAACAAGCGGAAGCTGCTTCGGCATCTCCTCGACGACGAAACCATCGAGAGCGTAATTGTGTTCACTCGGACCAAGCACGGAGCCAATCGTGTGGTCAAAGACCTTGCCCGGGCCGATGTAGAGGCCGCTGCGATTCACGGCAACAAGTCTCAAGGTGCACGGACAAGGGCGCTTGCTGGTTTCAAGGACGGCTCGATTCGAGTGCTGGTGGCCACGGATATTGCCTCCCGCGGCATTGATGTCGATGGCGTGAGCCATGTCGTCAACTATGACTTGCCGAACATTTCGGAATCGTATGTTCACCGCATTGGCCGCACCGGGCGCGCGGGCAGAACTGGAATCGCGATTGCGTTCTGTGATGACTCCGAGACCGATTACCTGCGAGACATCGAGCGCCTCACCAAGACGAAGCTCGAGGTCGTGGCGGACCACCCGTGGCATTTCGCTGGCGCAGTACCGCTTCCGAACGGCCGTCGAAATCCACTTCCGGGTAAGGCCAAGAAAGCAGGGGGCGGCGGTGGCGGTCGTCGGCGATACCGAAACCGCGGACCGCGGCGCGGTCGCGGGGGACAAGGTGGAGGCGGTTCACGCCCTTAGCTGAGCGTGTGCTGCCGGAACGATTTCAAGCGGGCACAGACCCCTACGGAATCGATTCAAACCGGCCATCGATTCGGATTTCATCGACAAACCACTCCAAGGTCAAGCCATCTGAACCGATTTCACCGGTCAGCGAGTAGGTGCCATCCACTGTAAACGAACTCATCGATACGGACCCTGAGGCTTCGCCATCCGCATTGAACGTGCCGCTGAATGCTGCCGTATACTCACCGAACTCGCCCAGTGACGGTTCAGTACAGAGCCCGCTGCCCCCGAACTCACCCGATGCCTCGACGGTGATGGTGAGCGTGCCTTCGCACACTGAGGCTGCACCGATCAGTTGAATGGTGCCGGTGTAGTCTCCAGCCCAGACAAATCCGTCGGGGTCCGCATCGGCGTCGGCGTCCGCATC
>DEBL01000370.1 GCA_002348535.1 Deltaproteobacteria bacterium UBA2957
GTCGCTTGAGTGCATCGGCAAATCCAGGGTGGCCATCGAAGGCTGGTGCGTGGCCTGCGATGGTTAGCGTTGCATCGGCGGTCAGTTGTTCGAAGCAACGCACCAACCGGTCGACGCCCTTGGAAGGAATGATGCTGCTGGCAAACAGGAAGCGTACGGGCCCAAGGTGAGTGTCCAGCATGGGGTGGGCAGGCCGTACCAGCGGCAGCTCCGTGTGAACCGGCAATCCAAACCCAAGTCGATCCATTCGATCGGCGAGGTCATGGGAAGGGGAGAGCAAGTAGTCGGCCGCTGCTAATGCTTTTTGGGCGGCATCGAGGCGGGCGGTGACGTGCGGGTGCGCTCCATCAGATTGTTGCCGCCGACTGGCCACTTGTCGCGCCCATCCGTAGAGCTTCGGCACGCGGGACACCCACTGGCCGACTGCGTTGACGATGGGGTGGGACTTCAGTGCAGGGCCGAGGCATCGAGTGCATGCCGTCGGCGTTGGGCCCGTGCATCCTTCCAGTTCGGGTGTAAGCAGTTGACCGCGTGCACACGGGATTGCGTAGTCGTGCAGCGTGACAACGGTGCGGCAGGGGGTCTGCTCGACGAGTGTCAACGGCCATCCGGAGAGGTGGTGAATGTGAACCACATCCGGACGCCATGAACGGCACCATGCTTGCCATCCGTAAACGGATCCGTCCCACGTGTCCGACCAGCGCCGAACGGAGTCGGTTGCAATGCACCATGCCTCTACCCCATCATCGTGGCTCAGTTGTTGTGTCTCGCCGCCCGGAGCCGGGCTGACAACGGCGACCGCATGATTCGCCTCCACAAGGGCTCGCGCTAATGCGGCGACATAGAGGCCGGTGCCGCCCATCGACTCCGCCGGGTATCCATGAATGACATGCGCAATTTTCATACTGCGGGCCGTTGCTTAAGGCGTTGGTACACAGACTCGATTTGGTCCACTTGGGCGGAGAACGGGGGGGGGTGAGATGGCGTCATCGGGGGCGAGGCCAGCACGTGCTCCATCGCCTCAGCCAAGGCTGCGTCCGAGTCTGGCTCCACGAGCAGTCCGTCGACGCCGTGCTCGATTAACTCTGGGATGCCCCCAACCCGTGGTGCGATCACTGGGCATCCAACCGCCCGTGCCTCGATGATGATCAAGGGTGCATTCTCCGCCCAGCGGGAACCAAGTACGAGGGCGCGCGCTGCAACGAGTTGATTGCGGACCTCGGCGGGCGACAGGGCTGAACCTACGGGGTGTCCGAGGGCGGCATCGGGGTCGAGCACGGGTCCAAACAACGCGAGGCGAGAAGGGGCGGACAAGCGTCTGTGCGCGCGGACCACGAGGTCGGTACCTTTGTGGTGGGCGATGGTCCCGATGTGGACAAATGGAGAGTCCGCAGCGATGGGCGGTCGGGGTACGAACCACTCTTCGGCCAGTCCATGCCGAATCAATTGAACGGTACCCAGACCGTGTTCCGAAGCCAGTTGAGCGAGGTGTGCGGATGGTGCAATCAGCGCCTGCGCACCCTGAAACCAGTCGATGGTCATTCGGTTGCGGTGGGCCGCGGCTTGAGGGGATTCGGTGAGTCCTTCACCACGGACGGGCGATGGACGCAGCCGAGCTGGGATGCGCTTGTACAGGCGGTGCAGCTTGTCCGGATTCACCCAACCTGAAACCGCTGCCGCGGCCCGTGTCATGGCGCGTGCCGAGGCAGACGGCCCGGGCCTCCACTGCGAGTGGCATGTTGAGCAGTCGCTGGGCGAGGGGCCGTCGCACACGTCACCTGCAGGTTTGAGTCCCAATCCCCCTGATGCGCACCACGCCCATTGGTCATGCAGGGTGACGACGGTCGGTGCGCTGAACTGCATGGTTGAAGACAGGAATTGAGTGTGGTGCACATGCACGATGTCAGGCTGGAAGCGATCCTCAATCTTCGCAGCGATCGAATCAATGATCGGGTCTGACTCACCGTCGCGCAGTGCGCGTGTGGCGATGTTGTTGACCACCCGAGTCACTCCGTTGGATTCAACCAGCTCGTACTGGGCGCGTCCGGGTGAACGCGTGGCTGCGAGGACATGAACACGGTGCCCCCGCGCCTTTAGTTCCACCGCAAGTGCGGCCGTGTGGCGTTCGGTTCCCGCTGTTTCTTGCGGTGGGAAACCGTGGGCAACCAGCAGGATGGATAGGGGTTGGGGCATGATTCGTTGTGCGAGCGACGGGCCCGCGGCGGTGGTTCCTTATAAGTTTGTTGTATGAGCGTATCCGACGCCAGCATTCGCGCACTCTGTGCGGCCGTTTTCGGCTTCTTTTTGGGGGCGTGTGGGGCTGACCATTACGCGGCGAAGGGGAAGACCGCCCAAGACGCCCATGATCTGCCAGCCGCAGAGCGACACTACCGCGATGCCATCGCTCGCGATCCCACACACGTTGAGGCTCTCGCCGGCCTTGGGTGGGTGTACCTGCTCGCGGGTCAGTCTGAAGCCGCCGATGCCGCCTTCACTCAATGCAGAAAGGCCGATTCGATCAACGCGGAGTGTTTACGGGGTTCAGCATCCGTTGCATCAGCCAAAGGCAATCCGGGTGAGGCGAGACGGTTGCTGAATGAAGCCCTCGAGACGCATCCCCAACACTCGGGTGTGTTGAGCAGTTCTGCGCTCCTCGATCTCGCGGCTGGTCGGGTCGAAGAGGCGCTCCGCCGGTACGAACAATTGGTGGACCGTGAGCCCACCCGTGCCGAGTATCGATTGGGCTTGGTCGAGGCATTGATGCGGGCCAAACGCCACCTCGAAGCGTTGGACCAAATCGAGAAAGCGTTGACGCTCAGAAACGCGCCGAAACGGACCCGTGCGATGCTCCTGCAGACCCAAGCGAGGGCCCTCGTTGCCGCCAGCGCGAAGCGGGTGGACCCGGGTGCGTGTGAGTCCACAGCGGCCCCCGTCCGGGCATGGCTGGATGCCGCTGAGCAAGCCGTCGAATCCGCCCGATCGGTGGGTGTGGCGCTGCCTGATTTGCCAGTGGTGGAGCGTCGTGTGCGCAATCAGCGAGCACGAGTGAGTGAACTATGCCCCGGATGATGCGCCGTGGATTCACGCTGGTTGAGATGGGGATCGTGATTGCCTTGATCGTGGTTTTGGCGGCCATCGGTTGGGGCAGTACGAGAGACCAGATGCCGCGGTACCGCCTGATTCGAGGCGCCAAAGAGCTGAAGGGCGATCTGACCAATCTCAAGAATCTCGCGGTGATGTCAAACCGGGAAACGCGCCTCATTTTGATGGGATCACCCGGGCCGTGTGCAGATTCAGACGATTATGGTGGTTCGTGGTTTTTGCAGGCTGGAAACCGTTCGAGAGGTTCGACAGACTGGGAGTTTCTGCCCATCGACACAGCGGTGGAGGGCGTAGATGCGGAGCAAAGCGAAGGGCGCGTTTCGATGGGCGAAGATGGAAATCGTGAACTGAAGGATGTGTGCTTAGAACCTTGGGACCCGCTGCGCGGACCCGGCTCTGGTTCAGCCGATTCCATCGTGTTTAGCCCGCGGGGGTGGGTGCGTAATCCGTCTGCAGATTTCGGTGACACGGGCTACCTCCGACTGACCTTGACCAACCAAGCCGCGGGCCGCATCGGCGTGGTGGACAAGGTGCATCTTTTGGTGTCTCGCGCAGGATCGGTACGAATGCACTCGACATTGGGGCATGATCTGACCGATAATCTCGTGGGGACAGGGACAAGCAGTACCGAGTGATGACCAAGAAGAGCGAATTGCAGTCTGCCCGCTCGCGCGCGTGCGCGGTTGTGCCCGTGCGCTCGCGGGGAAGATCCGGTTTCACGTTGGTGGAGTCGTTGATCGCAACAGGCCTGCTTGGATTCTCGTTGATTGTGATGTTTGGGTTCCACGCACAAGCGGTCCGGTCCAACAAGCACGCTCGCAAGATGACCGACTGCACCTACTTGGCGCAGCTCCAAATGGAGCGTCTGATCGCGCTTCCGTGGTCAGAGAGCAGCCGCCCGACCGCACTCTCTGACCTTGGGTCGGATTCCTCCGAAGATGATTCTTGGACGTACCTGCCGCATCCCTCGGGCGGACCCGACGCGGTGGATGCGGGGAACACCACAGCCGAATCGGTGGGGGAGGCGGTCTACTACGTGACGTGGGACATTGAAGAAATGGATTCGGAGCCCACTTGGCTCCGAATGCGCGTTCGCTGTCAGTACAAGGACGCGGCCTTTAATCAGTGGAAGGGAACGACCGTCTCTTCGTATCGGTTCAGGGATAGCTGATGAGGGCCATTCGCCGGGGCTTTACGCTGATCGAGATGATGATCGCGGTGGTGGTTTCCAGCATCGTCGTGGCTGGCCTCTACTCCATCTTCAACCTGCAGAGCCGCCAGTTCTTGTACCAAGACCTGCAGATGGAGATGCACCAGAACATTCGGTTTGCTACCGACGTGCTGTCGCGCTCGATTCGAATGGCTGGGTACGGCACAGGTGGCACAGTGACGGGCTACCACGGTTCGTCATCCGACGACGACACGCTTCCGGTGATCATGAGTTGGGATGCCCAAGGCGACAACGACAGCGACGGAATCACGGTGGTCTATGCCGACCCGAGTCTGCGCATGAACACAGAGGCAAGCATCGAGACCTGTGGCACCGAGTCGTTTACGTTCGATCTCACCATTCTCGACCATGAGACCAAGATTTCAGAGTACGAGGCAGGCGAACTTCTGCTGTGTTCGGACTACGCGAACCTTACGGGAATCGAAAGCTACCTTTGGGTGATCTCGTCTGTGAGTGCATCGAGCGGGATCATCAGTGTCGAGGAGAACAGTGGCTACTCTGACTTCGAAAGCGTCTGCGGAGACAGCGAGAACCTCTCGCCATCCATGCTGTGCTCGAAGGCTCATGTGATGACCTTCTACATCGATGCCGATGACGGTGACGGAGTGGGCCCGGGGTCGGCCGAGAATCCAGTGATGATGATGGACCTCAATCTCGACTGGCCGAGTTCGGACGACGTCCCATTGGTGGACAACATCGAAGACGTGCAGTTCGAGTACTGCGTGAACGACAGTTCAACGGGACCGACCTGCGACTCCGACCACCCTGAGAACTGGGACGATGACGTGAGTTCCGGATCAGAGGATGGAGTGTGGATGGTCCGGATGCACATCGTGGGTCGCAGCTCGCGAAAGGACCCGCAAATGCTGCAGACGTCGAAGCGGCCGGAGCTGGCCAACCACAGTGCAGCATCATCGTCGGACTACTACCACCGTCAGGTGCTGACGACTGAGGTGGCTGTGCGTAACCTTCGCCTGCAGGACAACTTGTAATGGCGATGCTCCGGACCAAGCGCGGATACGCGATGCTGCTGTCGATGTTGTTGATTGCTATTTTGGCGGTCATCGGCGCGACCACACTGTCCATTGCCGGTGTGGACCAGCGGATTGCGTTGCACAACCGCAAGCACATGATGGTCATGAACACGGGCGACGCCGGAACCGAACATGCACGGTATCAACTCGAGCACGAGGACCCGCCGACAGAGGGCATCAATCCTGACGAGGACACGTGGCCTGATTTCGTTTTGGCCACCGAGGGCGAGGACAAGTATGGCGGGCTCAACTATGCCCACAACTTGGGTGTGTATTGGGTACAGGCCACCTACCATCGGTGTGGCAATCCTCCGCCCGGGTACTCCACAGAGATCGGAAATACCAAATTTCGAAGCGACTATTGGGAGATGAAGTCGCAGGCCAGAATGCAAGATACGACCTACTCAAACGTCAATGAGACCTCCTCCACGGTGGTGATGCTGCTGCGGAAAGTTGTCAAAGGTACCTGCAAGGTTCGATGAACACGTCTACATTACATAGTGGCATGCGGTCGTTTTTAGTCACAAGCTTGGCGCTCTGGAGTTCCGCCGCGTTGGCGACGTCTTCGTCTTCGGGTGAGGAATGGCTTTCGATCACGGAAGCCGTTGAACCCAATATCCTCTTTGTGGTGGACCTCTCGAGTCACATGGCTGAGCCATGCGCTTACGGGGGAGACGGAGATGTCGATGACTCGGAGGATTCGTGCATTGACGATGTCGTGACCGCGATCGACAAGTTGACCCAGCATTACGACTGGGCCCGTTACGGCGTGGTCGGAACCACCCGGTCCGAGAGCGACGACGGATTCACCAAGATTGTGCCCCTTGGCGCCTCTCACTCCGAGCTTTCAGCGGCGCTTGAGGACCTTGACGATTACGTAGAAGACTGGGATACAGACACACGAAATGTTGCCGAGGTGCTCTCGTCGTTGATCAACGACTACTTCGAGAACACGACCGAAGACGACGACGATGACGACGACGGCGACGGATACGCAGCCGACTGGAACCGGGCCCCCATTCAGTATCACTGTCAACAAAATCATGTCATTGTGCTGACGGGTAGCATTCCATGGGACGACGATGGAGTGGATTCCAGTCACGTCGATGACATCAGTCCCGACTACAAGTGCGACACGGAAGGCATCAGCACTTCTGATAAAGACTGCATGTACGACAATGTTGTGCACCACATGTGGGACAACGACTTTCGCAGTGACTTGAGCGGCACCAACAACGTCTTGGTGCACACCGTTTCGCTGGGTGTGGGTGGCGCCTCACTTTCCGAAGCCATGTACGGAAACTCGTCCGATGTGACGGATGGGGACGCACTGTACTCATCGACCTCTGACGGCGACAACCTCATCAGCGTGTTGATGTTCATGTTGCGGAACATTCGAAGCGGCTATTTCAGTCGTTCGACCCCTGTCATCACGGCAGACGGCGCGCACTTGATTTACAGCTATTACCAAATCGGCGGCACCATGACCGGGGCAGGTGGAGGTTACATCAATCCCCAAGCCGAAGGTCACGTACGGGCCTACGAGATTGAGGACGACCCCACAAGCTCCGAGTACGGAGAGGTCCAGTACGACGGTGATACAGACATCGGCGGAGCGCTGTGGGATGCCGGTGAGCTCTTGGTCAGTCGCTTGGTCACCTCGGCGGAGAGCAACCCCAAGAACTTCGACGGCTTCGGTCGCCGGGAGATTTTTACTTTTTTCGAGCCCATGGCCGATGCGATCAGCGAGTCGGACGACGACAAGCGCCAGAGCTTAGACCGGAGTTTTGTGACGACGGTGTCGGGTAGCGACACCTACCTCGACAAGATTTTGGATGCGGACGGCGACGAAAACTCTGCATACAACCTTGACGGCAGCACCTCCGAAACCGTGACCGACCAAGTCAACGGGAATGACCTTCAAGAACTGGTTGACTTCATTCGCGGCTATGCCCATGCCGAGTACCGGTACCTTGGCATCGAGAAGGGATACTGGAAACTGTACGACTCGCCGCATGCGGTTCCGCTGGTTGTGCAGAACCGAAACAACCTGTACTCGATGGACCTTACCTACCGGACCTACCTCAATGCCTTGGAGGCCGCTGAGTTCCCAGACATGGTGTATGTCCCGGCCAATGACGGTCTCCTGCATGCCTTTTACCTGAAAGACGTCGGCGCTCCCGCGGACGGGCTGACCAGCGAGCATTACGATGAGGAGGCGGGCCGCGAAGCATGGGCGTGGATGCCCGGCTACCTCCTCGAGCGTGAGCACGCGAACGATTGGGCTGGCCGAGCCATCGACATGATGCTGTACGGACGCACCTTCCTGTTTGACGGTAGTCCGGTGTACGAGGATGTCTGGGTTGACGCCGATGGCGACAACCAAAAAGACTGCGAGACCGTTACGTCGACGTCTCACGATTGCGAGTGGCATCGGGTGTTGGTCGTGCAGCAGGGCAAAGGCGGTCCCGTCACGCTCGCGCTTGACATCACCAACCCGCTCGACCCCAAGTTCTTGTGGGAGCAGACTGACGAGGAAGACCCTACTGCAATGGGCTACACCGTCGGCCGCCCTGTGATCACCAACGTGTATGACAACTCTGGTGAGGAGGCGAAAGACCGTTGGGTCGCCATGTGGGGGTCGGGGCGTGCGGTTCCCTACGGACGAAAAGAGGCCTACTACAAGTCCAGCGAAGCCAACTTGTACATGTGGCATGTGGGCGACACCTACTTCAAAAACTCTGCCACATACATCTACTCTGCCCGTGGAGACAATGGGCATCCCGAGTCCAGTACGGAGCGTTCTGACCTTCAGTATGACAGTGACGATAACTACGAGTACGGATACATCTCGGCCGCATTGGCTGTGGTTGACACCGACTCCGATGGTGATGCGGACACCGTATATTTTCCGGTCACAGCCTCATACAAACCCACGTCTGAAGGCGGATCGGGTCCGAGCGATGTGCAGGACCCTGGTTCCACGTGGATGTACAAGGCTTGCATTGACACCGACGACCCCGACGACCTCACGTGGGTTGAGTTCTTTGACCCGATTGACGACGGCGGTTTATCCATTCGGCCGGAAGTCTATTACGCCGCCACCACGTCGTGGCACTCCGATGGCCAACTCGGTGTGTACTGGGGCACGGGTACACCCTATGACAGGGACTACAGTTCGAGTCCTGGCTACCTCTTTGCAGTTAAAGACTCCAGCCCCAAGAGTTGCACCTCCTTTGATGTGAATCCGATTACAGACTGTGGAGACAACGGGGTGTACGAGTTGGACTCTGGAGAGGGCCTCACAGGCGACCCGCTTGTGTATGCAGGCGTGGTGTATTTCACGACGTGGGTGCCCAAAGAGGACCGCTGCGAGGGCGGCACTGGTCGTCTGTACGGTCTTGATTTCGAGGATTGCACCGAAGGACTGGATACAAACGGCGATGGTGACCTTGACGAGGGCGACGGTGACTACATTGAGCGCGACGACGAGTACCTTTCCAGTGTGACTGTCACCGAGCAAGGCTCATTGGTGTTCGGTACGTCGAATCCCACCACCGATGGGTCTGATGGTGCCGTTATCACCCGTGACATCGCGGATGACCCATTCATGGGCACCGCCGCAATGGCATGGCTTGAGGTCTTTTAATCGCCATCTCTGGTAGGCTGACGGCGATGATTCGCCAATCCATCCTCCTCACCATGGTGGCCATTGCGCCCCCATTGCTGAACGCCAGTGACGCCTACGGGGCGTCACCCTCAGACGGGTACGTGGGCATTCGGTATCTGGAGCAGACAGAAGGGCTGGTGGTGACGGAAGTGGTTCCGGGCATGCCAGCGGATGCCGCAGGGATGGTGCCGGGGGACCTAATCGTCTCCATAGATGGGGAAGACATTGGACCCGATGCACCCACTCCATCGCTCGTGGGCCCCACGGGTGAGGCATTGCGTATGGGTGTGGTTTCGCCGCTTGGACAGGCAGTGCGAACGATCGAGGTTGTCCGCATGCCGAAGGCGAAAGGTCCGCCCCCCACCAAGACGGTGCGGCGGAATTATACTCGCTTTTCGGGCTCGCTTCGTCGAGGCCCCGCTCGTCACGCGCGTGCCGCGGCTGAGGCTTTGATTCGGGCAGACTACGACGGGCTTTCGGTCGATCAAGCATTTGCACCGCTGCGTCGTGCGGCTCGTGAGCATCCCAGAAAGGCGCGTGTGACGTTGAGTGCCATCGCCAACGCGGCTCGGGACCGACCCGAACTCAATCGCGTCGTGGGGATGGCCTATCAGTGGCTTGGTGATTCGGAGAAATCCCTCGCGTACCTGAAGGCTTCTCGCAGTGGTGTCGAAGATTCGCTGGCCGAGCGCTTGGGGGCATCGGCGTGGGCTGATCGCGACTTAGCCTCTGTGATGTGGGACGCCGGTCAACGGGGTGACAGCATCGCACTCACCCGACGGGTCGCTCCGTTGTTAAAAACAGAAGCACTCTGGAAAAAGGTTGGCATGGCGACGCCCACCCCGACGAGCCCTTGGGAAGTTGCAGTTGAGCCACTGGACGACATTGCGCTGGCCACGCGTTCCGGCAGTCCTTGGCGTTTGTCGGCCCAGCGTGGGAGGCCAGTGGCAATGGTGTTTTGGGCCAGCTGGTGTGGGCCCTGCAAGAAGGAATTGCCCGCCTTGGCCCACTTGGTCCGAAGTCGACCCGATTGGCCGGTTGAGTTCATTGCTGTGTCCGTCGACAAGGATGTACATTTTGACAAGGCAGAGCAGCTCGCAGATGGCTGGGATTTGCCGTTTCCCGTGGCGTTCGACCGTGACCTCGGCTCGCGCATGAATGTTGAAGGCCTTCCCGCGATTCGGTTGATTGATGGTTCTGGTGTGCTCCGGTCAGCATCGGCGGGGTACTCCGAGAAGAGTGTGATGAAGCTGGCGGCTGCGTTGGACCGTCTTGTCGAGGGCGAGACCGACGAAGCCGGTCAATCCGCACGTCGTCAGATGGGGGCCAGTTGGAGTCTCGGTGAGGTCGGGCTTCGATTTGCACAGCCAGCGGATGCACTGCGCCAAATCGCGGTACTGAATGGTCGTGTGACGGCGATCTTTTCAGGCCACGGTGCCATTGAACTCCCCGTAGAAGGCGGAGGGGTTCGGAGTCAGATCGTGGTCGATGAGGCTCTTCTCTCTTCCGGTGACCGTCACATTGCGTGGTTGGATGGACCCATCTCAGCGGGATTGTGGTGGCTTCGTGCGCGTGCCAGTGATGGTACAACGCGTTGGTTCCGTACGATGTCGAGCCCGATCGCTTCGGTGGTGACCAGCAAAGACCAGCTTTGGGTGGCTACCGACTCCGGGTTGACCGTATTTGATCCGCTGGGGAATATCGTGGTTCAGCTTGATGCTCCTGCAGTGAGCTTGGCGGCGGCCGCGGATGGCGGAGTCTGGGCGGTCGATGGCGAGCGTCGGGTCCGGTATGCGCCCGACGGACGGGTTGTCTTGTCTGACGAAGCGATTGGCAGTGCCCTCATTGCCGCGGACGGCAGTTGGGTTGGACGAGGATTCAAGCAGATCGTTCTAGCACGGGTCGGCCCAAGTGGGTCCCCCCGTGTGATCGCGCTGCGCCGTGACGGAACAATTGTCGGCCTCGACGGAACGGGTCAGCCGGCCCTGCGTGTCGATGTCGACAATGACCGCGGTCATTTTATCGCGGTCGGTGACCTCGACGATGACCAACACGATGAGTTGGTGCTAAGCAGCTACGGAGTGGGACTGGCCACAATAGAGTTGGAGATACCGTGATGGACACACAACAGATGACGGAAGCATTCAAGTCCAAGAGCATCTCGGAACGGGCTGCAGCCTGCCGCGAACTTTCGATGCTGGGCACCGTCGAACACATTGAGGGACTCGCCGATCGCGCGGCGACCGACAAGAGTCAAGGCGTTCGATTGAGTGCAGCAGCAGCGGTTGCGGACATCCTTTCACGGTGTCGAGTCGGCGCTGCGCGGGACAGGCTCAACGACGATCAGCGCGATGTTTATCTTGCTGCGTTCGCAAAGATCAATCCGACGTTCAACGGTGGGGTCTTTCCCATGATCGCCACGCTCGATCGACCGAAGAGTCTAACGATGATTCTTGGTGGCCTACGCGACCCGCGCGCCGATGTCCGCTTAGCGGCTGCGGTAGGCCTGATGCGGCTGTGCACCAGCATTGCGGTTGTCGGCGATGACCGCATCGAGGAATCCGTTGTTGGCGTGTTGACGGATGCACGGCACAGCCCAGATGCCGTCGCGCAGATTTGTCGTGTGTGTGCTGCGGCGGGATACCGCTCTGCATCGGATCCGATCCGCAGGATTGAACTTACGGGTACGCATCAAGAGATGGTGCTGGAGTCGCTCGGTATCTTGGATGGTGCCGAGCATGATTTGCGTGGAGTTTGGTTCAGCGACGGTCGAGACGCGGGGGAGTCGAATCCAACCTCTCCACTGGGGAGGGCCATGATGGTGTTTGATTCGAGCGGAGCCTTGTTCTACGACGGTCAGAGGTGGAAGGTTGCAGCATCGTTTTCGCCGCTTCGCAGAATGTTCTTGCGACGCTCCGGTGAGGCCGAGGCGCGCCCTGCATTTCAGGCCTTTGATCGTACGTTCTATGCGGGAATGTCGGTGCATCCCATACACACGGACTGGGAAACAGTAGGCAAGCAAACCAAGGCGTCCGCTCGTGCGTTGCGAGCCCTTCAATCCATGGTGGGTGATGCTGCTGCCGACCAGCACGCGCTTGCCCATCTCGCGATGGATGGCGGAGATGCAGCCCTCGCTCAATCGGCACTGGAAGCTGCCATACACGCAAAGAAAACGCCTGTGCGATGCTGGTTGGACTTGGGTGATCTGTTGTGGTCAAGCAATCGCATGAAGCGCGCACGGGCGCACTATGCGACCTATGCGAAGAAGGGGAAGCGAAAGGAAGACCCGGTCGGCATGGACCGCGCCAAGTCACGCATGTAGCGACTCAGTTCCAGATGGCTTCCACGTCCCATCGCTTCACCCGTACGCGGAGCACGAGGTCTGAGTTCATGACGGGGAGCATAATCATCGCCCGCTGGTTCCGTTTGTCCCAACCACCGTCCGTACGGCCCGTTCGGTATTCGAACAACACGGGTGCAGCAGGGAGTTCGAGAGCCTCGGCCTGAACGGACCCGGTCCGCTGGACACGGTCGATGCGCAAGATGCCTTCGTCGGTGTAAAAGGTGAAGTTGTCTCCGTCACTGCTCGCCGTCGTCCCGGCGTTGACGGTGAAGCTGATGGCTCCGTTGTCCGAAACATAGCGCTGGTCATCGTATGCACGCTGCACTTGCATCCCGCTGATCGAGCCTTCTACTTCCCAGTTTCCAGCCAGTTCGTCGAAGGTGACGGTCCACATTTCTGTGCGAAGCACACCGCCGCACCGGCTGGCTTGCACCCGGCGACCTGTTGCGTCATCCACCAGCATTGACGGCGATGAGGGCCGTCCAACATCGGTGAATTGCACCGACTCAAAGCCTTGGGTGATCGGAACATGAGGCCCTTGGTAATCGGTTGCAGCGCACCCGGTTTCCCCGTTGAGGAGCAGGAGCGAACCACCGTAGGTGCTCACCGCGACGACCTTACCCTCCACCCGGCGGTCCAAATCGTTCCGTTCGGGGAGGTAGACGCGTTCGGTGCTTGCATCGAGCCCCACGACTGGCGATCCGAGGTCGATGCCGCCTGTCACGGCATCGAGGGGATTGACGTCAATCCAGTCGTCCGCCTGAAGATCATACACATCCACTCGACTCTCACCCGCAACCGCCACAAACAAGTGTTCGTAGTCTCGGTTGATGGATGGGTCATCGAACAGGTCGCCCGTATCGGCGTCCTCCAGCACGGCTTCTGCGTTCGAGAGGGAGTCGGAAACCCACGCAATGTCCGCCAAAGGGCCTGCGGCTGCCACAGCCAGATACTCGCTGTTGCTTGGCTCGTCGATGTTGAGCAGCACCTCAAAAAACTGAGGGTTTCGGGCATCCGCAACGTACAACTCGGCGGCGCTCTCCCCGAATGCGAAGCGCCAAGCCTGAGCGCCTTCGGGCAACTCAAAGCGTCCGATTTCAACGTTTTCATCGAGGTCCCACAAGGCGATTGAGTTCTGTTCCGTGGCGGGTTCGTACACCGAAAGGGCCATCATCGGTTGGCCGGGGACTCGCGCCAACGCGAGAATGGTTCCACCCAGGTCGTGTTCGGTGATGCCTGTGTCGGTTTCGATCGTGATGCGATCGCCGCGGGATGCATTTCCGGTCAATGTGAAGGCAATCTCGTGGTGCTCGCTCTTGAATCGAGTCCCAAACCGGGCGCGGTTGGGTTGCAGGCCCGATGCAGAACCTTCCACGGACCAATCCGTCCCGTCGTATTCAAGCGTCCACGTCTCGGTTGTGGTCCACCCGTTTGTCAGTACGATGTTCTGCATGGTGGCCGTGTTTCCGCTTCCATCGCGGTCATCGAAGGTCGGGTCCGAGTGACTGGCCTCTGCGATGATGGGATTGGGCTCCATGCCGAGCACGTATGGCGCCTCGATCAAAACACCGTTCGCGGTGTCGGAGGCGTAAATCGTTACTTGCTGTTCGGTTGGCGACCACGCGAGGAGGTCAGAGAGTCGGCGTTCGCTGCCTGTTGCAATCCACCGCGGTCTGATGAAGGGGGCGGCGACTTGGTCAGAGAACAGGGTTGCATGCTTGAGGTCGAGCGGAACGATTCTCCCGTTTCGAGCGTTCGCCACAAACCCGATGGGTTCGTCGAAGGGGCCCATCTCTTGGCTGTCCAACACAGTTGCGGCGGAGGGCCCGTCGAAGGACGGTGTCCGCTCGAAGGTGTCGTCGCACGCACTGAGAAGAACAAGGAGGCTAATGATCATCGGTTTACGATTCCTGACACGGACTCAAGATAGGTAGAGTTGTCCGGGTTGATGTCGATGATGCCAATGGTTGCATGCGAGACACGGTCATCAACTTCACCGGTGTAGTTGCCCACAACCAAGTGGTTGCCATCGGGAGAGATGGCGAGCGCATAGGGGTTTTCCCCGACGTTCCGGATTTCCCGAATGGGCATGCCGTATGGTCCCATCCGGAGATCGTATGCGGTCACGCTGTTGCGGTTGAAGTTGGATACGAACAATCGTTGTCCATCGGGGTGCAGGACCATTTGTCCGGGCCCCACAGAGTTCATCGTGTTTGCGCCCTCGTCGCGTTCGTTACCGCGGGGTGCTGCGATATAGCCCGTCGCAATGTTGTATAGTGCATCGCCGAACGCATCGTCTTCCAGTCCGCTGATGTCGATCTGGACCACGGACTCCGGCGCATCGACCAAGGCGAGCAGTTTGTCGCTGCCCGGTTGGACCATCAGTTGGCGAAAGCCAGTGGCGTACACAGAGGTGTTCAGCAAAAGAATGGCCTCGATGTCGAGGTAGTTGCGGTCAATGAATCCAGTGGTGAGGTCACTGTCGTCGCGGATGTCGATGACAAAAATGGTGGAACTGACGGCGGAAGAGGCGAACAACATCCCACGCTCGGTGTCGATGTAGAGATCCGCCACGCCGTTTCCATCGGTGGTGTGTCCATCAACGAATCCATCGAGTGGAATGGCATCGGCGTCTGCATCCCCACGCTGCGTCGAGAAGGTAAGCGTGTCTCCGGCGCGGGGCAGGCGTGGCGTTCGATTGAAGCGATCGTTTGAGATCCCAAAGGCCGTGCCCACCCTCGATTGATTCCCACTTTCCCCCGCATAGAACATGTGCAGCCCGTCGGACACCTTCGTGACAACGGGGCGGCTGGCGTGGGTGCGGTGGAACAGGCTGGCGTCGGTCTGAATGACCGGTCGGCCCTCTCCGCTAAAGGGGTTCGAGGCGCGGGTGAAGCTCGCCGCGCCCGGTGCTCGAATGGCGTAGCCAATCTGCCATGTGTCCCCGTCGGACCCCGCGTACCAGAGGTGCTCGCCGTCGGCATCGATCTCGACCCACGCGTCTCGAACGCCCGAATCGTCCCACTCACCGGGTTCACCGAGTCCAAACTGATAGCCCCGTGGCGCATCGTCGCGGGTCCATGACCGGCCATCGGTCGATGTTGCCGATCCCACTCTCCATCGGGACCCGTCAAAGCCGGAGTACCACATTTGCCAACCCGAATCGGTTTCGATGACCCGATTCGGAACCACCGACACACCGTCCCAGTTGTCTGCACTTGTGGAAAATACCCGGCCCTCGCTGATCCACTGGTCGCCATCGAAGCGGGCGAGGCCAACTGTCTGCCGACCGCTGCGCGTGCCCGCGTACAGCATGAGTTCTTCACCACCAACCGTGAAGGGGGCGGCATGACTCACGCCGCCGCGATCGAATCCTGTGCCTGACCCATCGAACAGTCCGATGGATTCGGTGCCATCCTGCCTGAACGCGATCCGTTGGCGGCCTGCTCGATTCGCGACGGTGTAGTAGGTCTCTGTAGAACCACTGTTGGTTATGAACTCGGCGTCGACATGGATTCCACCGTTGGATTCCGGGCCCAAGTCGCCGAGGTCCATGGTGGCACCCGCGAGAATTTCGGCAGTCCATCCGTAGTTGAGCGCCGCGTAGCTGTACCCAGGCACCAGCGGCTCCGGCAAGAATCCGGTCGATTCGCCGCGCACCTGAAAGGTGCTGGCACCCGATCCGTGCACTGCTGCCCGTGGTGGTCGGAGCTCTTCATCGGTCAGTAAATCGATTCCAGCCTCCGTGACGTCCGTGACGGACCAACGTGCACCGTCGGGGCTCGTCGCGTAGGCGAGGTGCCATTGATTCTCTTCCGTCCACGTGCTGAACCACATGTGCCACCGGCCCAGTTGACGGTGTACTGTGGGCGAGGCTGCGCCGGACCCGTAGGCCAGAATAGGTGTGTCGTTCGCAGTCCATTCGAGAAGGTCGGCACTGCTGGCGTGGCCAATGCTCCACACCTCGCCATCGTATGCACTGTAGAACATCCGCCACAACTGGGTGTCAGCGTCGTAGACCACATACGGGTCGGCAATGTGGTCGCCTTCGTGCTCGAACTGGGGTTCAAGGATGGGGTTGGGTTGGCTTGTCCAGTTGACCCCGTCACTGCTGATTGCGGTTCCGATAACACTCGG
>DEBL01000206.1:0-2660 GCA_002348535.1 Deltaproteobacteria bacterium UBA2957
GTTGTATTCATTCGAGATCACCTGCTCTATACTCACGACGCTTGCAAAACCAGCATCATCGTCAAAGGCATTGTAAGCCCCCTGAATTCGTGCCTGATGGTCCGGTTTCAGGAAACTGATCGCACGTTCGCGAGCGACCTGATCAACAGCATCAATGAAAAGAATCTTCCCTTTGCGTGCATCCGGCTTTTGACTGCGGCAGAACACGACACACGCCTTCATGGGTGAGTTAAAAAAGAGATTAGCCCCCAGCCCAAGCACACACTCCACTAGGTCTGCCTCGATTAGCTTTCGACGCAGCTCAGCTTCTTCATTTCGAAAGAGAACACCGTGCGGAAAGAGAATGGCGCAGCGCCCCGTGACAGAGTCCATGCTCTTTAGGATGTGCTGGAAGAAGGCGTAGTCAGCTCGCCCTTGCGGCGGTGTGCCCAAGAAGTTGCGTCCCCAAATGTCGGATGACCAAGCATCCCGGTTCCACTGCTTGATGGAATAGGGCGGATTGGCGAGCACCACATCAAAGGTTCTTAGCCGATCGCCGTCTATGAAGCGGGGGCGCGCCAAAGTATCGCCACGTTGAATGTCGTAGTCCTCGATGCCGTGGAGCACGAGGTTCATTCGAGCGATCGATGCCGTCATTAGGTTGCGTTCTTGACCGTAAATCCGGAGCGTCCGGTGCTCACCGCCGGCTCGTTTCACTTCCGCCAGAGCCGAAAGCAACATGCCACCTGTACCGCAAGTGGGGTCGTAAATGCTTTCGCCCGCTTGGGGGTTGAGCATCTGTGCCATGAGGTGAACCAGGGTCCGGTTGGTGTAGAACTCCTGGGCTGTGCTGCCACCATCGTCGGCGAATTTACCCACCAAGTATTCGTAGCCATCACCAAGGGTATCTTCTGGTACGCGAGCAATGGAGAGTTTCTGACTGGAGAAGTGCTCCAACAGGTTCTTCAGCGTGTGGTCGGGCAGCCGTTCTTTGTTGGTCCATGGCGCATCACCAAAGATGCCGTCCAACCGCTTTGGGTTCGCGGTTTCAATGGCTCGCATCGCATTTTGAATGGCACTGCCCAGGTCTTTGGGCACCGTGCGTACCTGCTTCCAATGTGCGTCTGCGGGCACCATAAACCGCTCGTTGGCCTCGGCTTTCGCCAGCTCTTCGGCACCATCGTATTCGGCCAGGGCACGGGCGTAGTCCTCGTCCCACACATCCGAGAGCCGCTTGTAGAAGACCAACGGAAAGATGAACTGCTTGTAGTCCCCGGCATCCACCAACCCACGAAGAATGGTGGCGGCTCCCCACAGGTAGGACTCGAGCTGCTGTTGGCTCATGGTTGTGCTCATTGCAGCCACCCCCCTTCGGTCATCTCTCGTCGCAGGGCATCCTCGGCCTCACGACAACGCGCCACGGCCGCTTTGAAGTCGGCAATGGCTTCGGGAAGCGGTGGAATGTCTTTGCCAATGGGTGGCAACACATAGCGCGAGATGTTGAGCGTCCAGCCCTCTTCCTCGATTTCACTCAGGTCGACGACGCGAACACGGTCTTGCACGTCTTCAAAGGCGAAAACCCACTCCTCGATGACTTTTCCGTGCTTCGGGTCGAGGTGATTTTGAGCCCGTTCCTTCCGAAAGAGTGTCGAGGCATCCACAAAGAGCACCTTTTTAGCTCTATCCATTGGTTTTGGGATGTGTAGCAGCAGAATGCAAGCCGACAGCCCGGTTCCGTAAAAGAGGTTCGGGGCCAGGCCAATGACCGCTTCAATGAGATCGTTTTCCAGCAGATGCTGACGAATCTTGCCTTCCACTCCACCACGAAACAGAGCTCCCTGTGGCAGTACCACGCCCATGCGACCATGTCCGGGAGCGATGGACTTCACCATGTGCTGCACCCAGGCCATGTCGCCCGACTTGTCTGTGGGCAGTCCCGCAAAGGCACGGCCCCACGGGTCGCTCTCCCAGACCTCACGGCCCCAGTTCTTGAGCGAAAACGGCGGATTGGCGATGACCACATCAAAGGTCGCAAGCCCGCCGCCATCCGCATCGGCAAAGGCCGGCCGGCGAAGCGTATCGCCCCGCTGGATCTGAAAGTCCTCCACGCCGTGCAGCAGTAGGTTCATCCGTGCCACCGACGAGGTAGTCAGGTTCTTCTCTTGGCCAAAGAGCTTGCCGAAGAAGGTGCGCGGGTCGCCGCCATTGTCTCGAACGTGCTCGACGGCGGCCAGCAGCATGCCGCCCGTTCCGCAGGCCGGGTCGTAGATGGTCTCGCCTTCTTGGGGCCTAAGGATGTCGACCATGAGCCGCACGACGCTGCGCGGGGTGTAGAACTCGCCCGCCTTCTTGTTGGTGGCGTCGGCGAACTGCTTGATGAGGTACTCGTAGGCATCGCCGATGATGTCGCTCTTGGCCACGGTGTTGCCGAGCGGCAGGGCCGAGAAGTGCTCGACCAGGTCCTTGAGCAGGTCGTCGGGCAGCCGGTCCTTGTTGGTCCACTGGGCATCGCCGAAGACGCCGTACAGGTGCTGCTGGTTGTCCCGCTCGATGCCGCGCATGGCATTGGCAATGGCGGTGCCCACATTGGCCGGCGTCTCGCGCACGTCGTTCCAGTGGCAGCCGGTGGGCACCTGAAAGCGGTGCTCGTCGGCAAAGTCCTCGCCGTATTCGGCCACCAT
>DEBL01000206.1:2971-13374 GCA_002348535.1 Deltaproteobacteria bacterium UBA2957
TCGCCGTATTCGGCCACCATCCGTGCGTGCTCTTCGTCCCACACGTCACAGATGCGCTTGAAGAAGAGCAGCGGCAGGATGTAGCTCTTCCAGTCGGTCCGATCGACGGGACTGCCGCGCAGGATGTTGGCGGCTTCCCAGAGGTGGGATTCGAGTTGGGAGAGGGTGAGGGTGTCGGAGAGGGTCATGGAGAATCCTGAGCTTCAAGCGCCATACTCTACCGGATGTGGTGATGCGCAATGGGAACTTTCGATATCGCAACCATGACCGAGGCGTGCAACTGCACGGCGTACCGCCGATTGGTCGCTCATCGCGCGTTGTTTTATCGGCGCCCACTCGGAGTATGAACCATATTTATCACTGGCGTCGCCCCGCGACCCACCCGGCCGCCTACCCCCGCTTGACCGTGCGCACCACCAGCAGCGAACCCTCGATACTCAAGAACATCACGGGAAACACCGCCACCGCCTTCAGCATGCGGCGGTAGCGTTCGGGCTGCAGCACCAAACGAAACAGCCACTCAAAGCCCAGCCGCTGCATGCGGTCGGGGGCCCGCCGGACCTGCCCTGAGCAGTAGTCGAGCGCCCCCCCAATGCCAATGGCGACCTTCACGTTGGGAATCCGGTCGAAGTTGTCGCGAATCCATCGTTCTTGCTTGGGTGCCCCCAAGGCCACCAGCAGAAAGTCCGGGCTCAGTTCGTTGATCTCGCGGCTGAGCTCTTCGGCGTTGTCGGCGCTCACCTTGCCCTCGAAGCCGCCCACGAAGTTGACGTTGGGGTACTGCTTGCGCATCACCTCCAAGTTGCCCGGCACACCGCCGAGCAAGTACATGCTGCCCACGTTTCGGGCCAAGAGTTCTTCGACCAGCCCCGTGCCCGTGAGGCGAGACGACCGGTAGCCAAACAGCTTGAGCATGGCGTGCAGGCCCATGCCGTCGACCATGTTGAACGACGTGCTCTGCAAGATGGACCGAAAGTCGTCGTCGAACACGCTGTTGACGTACATCTCAGGGTTGGGCGTAGCGATGAAGGTGGTGGGTGCATCGCCTGCGTCCGTCAGCCGGTGCTGCAGGCTCTCCACGAGGTCGTCCATCGACCCGGCAAAGACCCGGGCATCGTGGAAGGTGAACGTTTCGGGGGTGTGCATCGCTTCGCCTCAACAGTCCCTGCAGGTATCGGATCGGCCGCCTCGGACCGAAAGCGACCCGAACGCACGCACCCAAGCCGCAGCCTGCGGCGGCTAAGCTATTCGAAGTTTCGAGTGGCCGCCAGCCGGGCATGGACGGCGTGCTTGAATGCGTTCAAGGGCTCTCTGACGGGGTCGGGTCTGCCTTCGCCACCAAGTAGGCCGTCACCGATCCCTTGCCCTTCATGTCGATGGCGCCGCGCTTTTCGAGGTGAAACTCTGAGCCGAGCTGTTGGACCACCGCATCGGTGACTTGCACCCGACCGGGAATGCCGTAGGCTTCGACCCGTGCCGCCGTGTTGACCGTGTCACCCCACAGGTCGTAGAGAAACTTCCGACGCCCGATGACCCCGGCCACCGCCGGCCCTTCGTGAACCCCAATGCGCAGTGCAAGCCCCTCGCCTTTGGTGGCCATTATGGCATCGGCTGTGGTCAGCATCTCAAGACCCAGCCGCACCACACTGGGCGCGGTCGGGCCACTCGCCGTCGGCACCCCCCCCACGGCCATGTAGGCATCGCCGATGGTCTTGATCTTCTCGACCCCGTGGGCGTCGCACAGGGCATCGAATGCCGAAAAGATGTGGTCGAGCACCTCAACCACTTCTTCCGCCGTGCGGGTCGATGCCCAAGGGGTAAAACCCACAATGTCGGCGAACAGCACGGTGACCGAAGCGTGCTGCTCCGCGATGGTCTCGGGGGACCGGAGAAGCCGGTCGGCGATGGGGGTGGGCAAGATGTTGCGAATCAGGTCAACCGATCGGCCGCGCTCTTCTTCGAGGGCCAACTGCCGCACAAAGGCGAGCCTGCGCGAGGTCTCAACCTGCCACGCAGCCGCCCAGCCGGCGGCATAGATGATGACAATGTGAACCAAGCCGAGCAGCGCCTCGACCCAGTCCATTGCCACCTGTATGGGCACCGCCAAGCCATAGAGCAACAGAAATCCGGCCACCACCAGCCGGGCCCAGAGAACGGTCTCGGTGAGCACCATGAACACAACGCCGAACATGGCAAGCGTGACCAGCCACCAATCGGTCAGCTGGTCCGCCGGAAGCGTGAGAAATACCTGAAACCACACGACCCCCAAGCCGAGCACGCACACCGCCGCAAAATACCGGTCGGCGGTCCTGACGTTGGTCACCCGGTTCACTCCAACCAGCAGCACCGAAAGAAAGGCAAACAATCCAATGCGGGCCAGATTGACCGACAGGTCCGAGTGCAAAAACGCAAAGTCCAAGATCGCGAAGAGCAGCGAGATCAACGCCAAGAACACAAGCGACCGCCGGTTGACCCGCTTGAAGGTCTCGAGCCTCTCGACCATCCAGGCCTCTTCGATCAGCGGGTCTTCAAACCGCGGGCGAATCAGGCTTCGGTTGAGGACGGCTTCTTCGTTGGACTGATGAAGGTGCATACCGGTGGCCATTGGCTCAACCTACACGAATCGTGAACGACTGAACAGCCGGACCGACCGCACCCATCAAACGCTTCAGTGAAGCCGACCGCAACTCAGAGTCTGATGTCGAGAAGCCACGTGAGCACGGCCATGAACACAATGAATCCAATCCACCACGTGTTGATTGCGAGGACGATCCAGTCGAGCATTGTTCCCTCCATGAAGTCTGAGACTTGGTTGAATGGTAGTGCCGATAAACCCAACCACCACGCCTCTTTGCGGACATCGCCTGTCCGCTTCATGAAATGAAGCGCGTTCTCCGCCACACCGACCCGTGCGCGTGATAGGATCGGTGCACGTGGTCATTTGAGCGTTCAGCTTGCCGCCACGAAAAACAAGGTGCTAAAGCGGACAGTTCGAGCGATCGAACCCCGTGACTGCACCTCTTCACCAAAAGAGGAGTCACCATGACCATCAAGATCACCGTCCCCCACCAACCCCTTCCCGAAGCGACGCCCAACGAAGACGAAGACCTGTACGACGACGACACCGTCGATGAAGATCTCGAGTTCGAACCAGGCGAAGACGGCGACTTTTGTCCGTTCTGCGGTGCATTTAGCCCCGCCTTCAGTTCGGGGTGCTCCCACCACATCGCATCGGTGGGCCACGACATCTGCATCACCGAAGAGGCCTCTTGGCTGATTCCCCTGAGGGATGCCTACGACGACCTGATCAACTTCATCCACATCCACAGCGGCGGACGCTCATTTGAACAGTTCAAGAAGATCTTCGAACGCCGAAGTCTCCTGACTCGCCGAGTGGTTGAATGCGCGCAGCAGGAAGCGGGGTTTCTCGAACTCCTGAGCCACATTGGCTACGCCGAAGGCTCCGGCTGGTCGACCGGTGGGTTTATGGGCGGTGCGGGGTGGAGCGTCTACCAAAAAGACCTCGAGGCTTCGACCCAACTCGAACAGACGGTTCAAACCATATGCAAAGACTTCGTGGTTGGCGCGGCGGAGGCTGCGCTTTCGGCACGCCAACAGCACGCTGACTCCACGCCCAACTGAGCGTCTTGAGCTCCCGTGTCGCATTGGATGCGACACGGGTTTTTTCATACTTTAAACGCAATCTTTAATCAAGCAACCCCGTCACGGATTCACACGGCTTGTTACGCTTCGCACACGGAGTGGCCCCGTCTGCTTCGGTACCCCCAAACACAATCGAGGTTGAGATGACAACGAAGAACATGCTCACGGTGATCGCGACGCTGCTTGGCTTGCAAGGCATTGGCATTTTTGTCGGCGCTGAAACCATTACAAATCAGGCCTTTGCAGTCTGGGCGCCCGACGCCACCGGTGTGAAGATCGGCACCATGCTGCACCAAGCCATGGGGACCCTCTGCTTGATGGTGGCCGTCATCTTGATGGCTGCACGAAACCTGCGTCCAATGGACGGCGCCAAGATTCTAAACGCCGCGGCCATTGGATTGGTAATCACCACAGGTCACGGGTTCTACAACATGCTCACCACAGAAGTTGAGCCGCCACTGCCCTTGCTCATCTTGATGTCCATTTTGACAGTCGTGGCCTTTGTGACGGCTTCAAAGGCAAAAAACGCAGACGCCTAACGAATGCTCGTGGGCGCGACGGTCTTCGGACCGAGCGCCCGCCGCTAAGCGCAGCGTGACGAACTGGCAGCCGGCGATGTACTATGAGGCCGCACTCGAGGTTCACATGCTCCGCATCGCTCTGCCCTTACTGGCTCTTGCCGCTTCCGCATGCCGGTCCGATTCTGACTCCACCAAGGCCGACACCGGCTCGGCGGCCCCACCCGAGAGCAACGCCGAGTGGAGCGACTTGGATGAGGATGACGACGACGGCGACGGTGACGGTGACGACAAAGAAGACACCGGCAAGGAAGACGACGGCAAGCCCGACACCGGCAAGCCCGACACCGGCAAGCCCGACACCGGCACCGGCGACTACGCGGTATGCGGTGATGAGGTCGCGACCGGCGCTGCGTGCGAGGGCGGTTGGGAAGACACCCTCTGCGTCGACGGCGACGGGGTGTTCTGGTGGTGTGACGGCGGTGAATGGACCAGCGACAAGGAGCGGTAGCGTCTGGCTACAGCTGGCCGTGTACCGAGTAGGCCGTCAAGAAGTTCCAGATTCGGTCGTTTGACGACTGCCCATCGGCCGTAAACTGCAGCCAAACGTGGTAGCCACCGTCGACACGGTAGTGGTGCACGGCCGTGCCCGCCGTGCCCCCTTCGTAGGCCCAGTGCGAAATCAATGTTCCGCCATCGGTGAACGTGACTTCCTCGGCATTTTCGGTTTCGTTTGCACCGCGCCAGTAGTCAACGACATCCAACGCTGAACGGTAATCGCCGTTCCCATCGTAGGGAATCGTGTCATCTCTGGTTCCGTGAATGCTGATAACAGAGATGGGGTGCGACAACTCGCAGCCAACATCAAGCATTGTCCCGGACATGACGCCCGCACTGGCAATCAGATGGCTGCGCTCACAGGCGAGGCCCATGGCCATCATGCCCCCGTTGGAGTACCCGACCGCAGACACCCGATCGGCGTTGTATGGGTAAGCGACTTGAACCTCATTGAGCATGGCCTCGACAAAGCCAAAATCGTCCACGGAGCTCTTGTTGTCCCCACCAAGGCGCGACGGGTTCCAGTGGGGGGACCCGTCGAGTTCCGCCCCCTGGGGTACAAGTAAAATGGCGCCAGCCCGGTCCGCCTGAGTGCGCAGATCGCTGTCTTCAAGGTGGTACCGCGCACCCCCCTCGAAACCGTGGAAATTCAGCACCAGTGGTGTGTCAGCGGTCGCGTCATAGGTCTCGGGAACGTACGCGATGAACTCGCGCTGCAGGCCGTCGTGTTCCAGTCCCACCAAAAACGTTCCAGGGCTTCGGTCGGCAGGCAATTCGCCGGCTTCACCGTTGGGACTCGATGAACACCCCACACCGAAACTGGCCGAGCACCCCAGACCCAAAACAGCAACGGCCAAGGTGGCCACGCGAACCATTGCGGTCGAACCCGTTTTCTGCATTTTTACTCCTCAGATGGCATTGCGATCGTGCCACAACCCAGACGCAGCGTCCACGGGTTGTATTCGATGCGCGGCCGATGCTTGGGGTGTTAAAGGCTGTCCTGCGCTACAATGCCGCATGCTTGAGCCGCCCCCGGATCCACCAGCCCCCTCATCGGATGAAGCCGCACGTGAAGAAGCGCGGGCATGGGTGCGCCAAGCGAACGAAGCCTTGGACCGACTGGAGAATCTCCGCGGGACGATGGCCGAACTCCAGACTCGCGTAGACGCCGCCAAAGAAGCGCTTTCGAAAGATGCTCCAGCACTCAATCGCATGGCCTTGTGGGCCGACGAACAAGCTCTTCTCGACCGCCAGCAAGACATCATCGAGCTTGACGCGGAGCGCCGACGGCAGTTGCAACAAGCACTTGTTGTATGCCCCGATTCAATCGAAGCACTCGCGGCACTGACCCGTGACTGCATGCACCGTCACACCGAAGCGATCGCGGCCCGGCAGACCGGACTGGGCAGGGCCATCGTGGCCGAAGCGATCGGCTACTTGGACAAACTTCCAGAGGATGCTGACGCGCACCGACTGGGGCTTGACTACTTTAAGGGCGAACGCAAACTCGAGCTCGCGCTTCCAACCGAGGCTGCCGTAACGGTGTCGCGGTTCACTCTGGAACACAAGCGCTTGGTGCTCGAGCCCATCAATCGACTGCAGACCCAACACCTCGACATTCGCCTACCGGTTGGTTCGTATTGCTTGACCATCGATGCCGAAGAGCACGCGGCCGTGACCTACCCTGTTCAGCTGATGAACGGACAAGACTGGGACACCACCCCACCGGGCGATTCCGTTCGGTCGCTTCCGCTTCCCAAACCGGGGGACCTTGGACGGCAAGACCACTATGTGCCGGAGGGCTGGTTTTATGCGGGGGGCGATCCGGACGCACCAAACGGGCTTGAGGAAGTCCGCGTGTGGCTTGACGGATTCATTATCCGCGAGACCCCTGTGACCCACCGGCAGTACCTCGAGTTTGTAAATGACGTGCTCCAAACCCACGGATACGAGGAAGCCAGTCTGTGGTTACCCCGAGAACAATCGACTTCAGAGGCCGAGCTTGGGAAGTCGATATACCTGCAAGAAGACGACCGTTTTGTGCACATGCTGGGTCCTTCGATGGACGACCATCCAGTAGTACACATCACTTGGTTCGAGGCGCTGGCATTCACCCACTGGCTGGCCCGCACCACAGGTTTGCCTTGGCGTTTGCCTTCAGAACTGGAGTGGGAAAAAGCCGCACGTGGGGTGGATCGACGATGTTTTCCATGGGGGGACCAGTTTGATCCCATGTTCTGCATCATGATGGACAGCCATGTCGGCAAGCCAGAGATTCGTTCGGTGAACCACAACCTGTTGGACTGCAGCCTCTACGGTGTGCGCAGCCTCGCCGGCAACACCCGCGAGTGGTGCATCGACCGCTTTCAAGCCGAAGCCTACCCTGTACACAAAGACCGCTTGGTGTTTCCCGATCACGAAGACTTGGTCTCCGAAGCGTTTCGGAGTTGCCGCGGCGGAAGCTACGGAAACGCCGCACAGCGAACCCGCTCGGGTGACCGAGATTGGTGGTTTCCCAAGCTCAGCTACGTCGGTCGAGGCTTCCGCATCGCCCGCTCTTGGCCACCCTCCAAGCAGAGCATGGCGCTGCAAGCCGATATGGATCGGGCGTACGCGGACATTCACGCCGACGCAACGGCCCGGCATGAGGTCGCTGCATACCACCTGAAAAAAAGCATCGACGCTGCGACCTCCGAACTGAAGGAGCAAGCCGATCAACTCAAAGAGCTGGACCGGCAAAAAACGATGTTCTTCCAGAACATGTCGCATGAGTTGCGAACACCATTGACCCTGATCTTGAATCCCCTCGAAGACGAACTTCAGCACCAACCGACCAATGACAACCTCGCCGTCGCCACGAAAAACTCGCGCCGACTGCTTCGGTTGGTCAATCAACTCCTTGACTTTCAGAAGCTCGAAGCCGGCAAGAAAAGGCTGCAGCTGGCCCCCTTGGAGTTGAATCGGTTTATGCGCATCTGTGCTGACTACTTCCGGTCCACATGCTCGACAAAAGGCGTCGCGTTCCACGTTGTTGCCAACGGGAAGTCCTTCGACAGCAACAGCGCAGAGGCATGGGTGATGGCCGAAGTCGACGCGCTTGAAAAGGTGGTCTTCAACTACCTGTCCAATGCGCTCAAGTATACGCCCCCCGGGGGCACCATTGTTCTGGGCATGAACTCCACTGGGCCCCGCGTTCGGCTGTACGTGGAGGACTCCGGGGCCGGCATCTCTGAGGAGGGCCAGACCAAACTGTTTCAGGTCTTCAGTCAGGTCGACGAAACCACTACCCGCGCCTACGAGGGAACCGGACTCGGCCTCGCGTTGGTCAAGTCGCTCACCGAGGAAATGGGCGGCGAAGTCGGAGTTCAGAGTAAGGTTGGCGTCGGAAGTACATTCTGGGCTGAATTCCCATTAACGGATGAGCGGTCGGAGCACATCGATGAGCCCTTCGCCGTAAAAGATTGGCTTCTCTCCTCCGACCAAGGAGCCACGGGAGTCGGAAATGCAGACGATGATGAATTCTCCACCTCGGATTCGGGCACCGGGGAATTGATCTTGGTTGTGGATGACCTGAGTGATATGCGCAGTCTGATCCGAAAATCGCTGGAACAGAAGGGGTATCGGGTGGTCACAGCGGCCAACGGAAAGGCCGGTGTCGAGACCGCTCGACGCGTCCGTCCCGACTTGATCATTACAGACTGGATGATGCCCGAGATGAGCGGTCCCGAGCTCATTGACACCACCAAAACCGACGCGGAACTCAACTCGGTTCCGGTCGTCTTGCTCACCGCGAAAAGCGATGAAGAAAGCAAACTCATTGGTACCGAGATCGGCGCCGACTCGTTTCTGGGCAAACCGTTCAACGCCCAGGAACTCACAAGCATTGTCAAGAACCTGCTCTCGCTGAAAGCACGCGAGCGCGAGGTCGAAACTTTGAATCGAATGCTGACCGAAACCGTGCTCAAGCGGTACCTGCCACCAGACCTCGTCGATCGCATTGTTTCCGGTGAAATCTCCATGGACAAGCCCGCAGAGATGCGGGGGGTGACGGTATTGTTCAGCGACCTCTGCGGGTTCACCTCGGCATCAGAACAACTTGGACCGGCACGCATGTCGGACTTGTTGAATCAGTACCTTTCCGCCATGAACGACGTAATTTTTCGCCACGAGGGCACCATCGACAAGTTCATTGGGGACGCCGTGATGGTGCTGTTCGGTGCGCCAGTGGAACTCAGTGCCGAGGATCAGGCGCGACGTGCTTGCGCCTGTGCACTCGATATGCAGCGCACCATGATCAACCTGCAGGAGGTCTTCACACAGGCAGGCATTCCAGGCCTGACCATGCGAATTGGGATCCATCAAGGCGACGCGGTCGTCGGAAACTTCGGTTCTCAGCAGCGTTCGGATTACACGGCCATTGGTCCCACCGTGAACCTCGCAAGTCGCATCGAAAGCGCATGCGATCCCGGCGCTGTGTTTGTATCCGAAGCGGTCCGTGAACATCTCAACGCCGATGCAAGCACCGACGCCGGCGTTCATTCCCTCAAGGGAGTCGACCAGCCTCAACGACTGTTCCGCCTTGGTCCGCACCCAATACAACCGGCGGGCGACCGGCCAGATTAAATTCAACGTTCTGACCGATGTGCAGTTCTGAACTTGATCGTTGCGATCGCATCGCCTTACGTTTTATATCCCATCAAGCGTTACGTGGATCGGCGCGCCAATGGCCTCGTAAATCACGGGGGTCAGCCGATGGCGCAGCGCCATCGAGAACGGTTCGCGCTGCGATAGGGCAATCACAATGAGGTCGTCCTTGGGTGAGTTCCAAAAGTGTGTGGATGCGACTCCGTCCCATCCGTATTGGCCTTTGTGCCCCGTGTGTCCCCAATCGGCAGGCTGCACACGGACCCCGAGGCCGAATCCGAACAACCCTTGGGCCTTCACGCCTTCGGGCAGCTGGTTTGTGACCATTTGTTGTACGGTGTCGGCTTTCAAGAATCGCTGGCCCGCATATTCGCCACCGCGGTGCAGCATCTCGGCAAAGCGCAGGTAATCGGCGGCTGTAGAGACCAGCCCTCCACCGCCCGATTGGAGCCGATTCGGGTTTTGAAAATCACTATCCGAAAACCCATCTTTCAATTTCAGCCCAAGGGCATAGGTGCTCGCAAACCGGCTCACCTTCTCGGGCGGAACGAAAAACGAAGTATCGTCCATGCCCAGCGGGCCAAGAATTCGGGCTTCAAAAAAGTCCCCAAGGCTTTGCCCAGAGATGCGCTCCACAAGCGCTCCGAGCACATCAGTGGACATGCTGTACCGCCATTGCGAGCCGGGTTGATGAACGAGCGGGAACTCACTCATCTTCTTGACCATCTCGGTGTTGTTCGGCTTAAACATCGGGTGGTCTTTCATGTAGGCTCGGTCGACCGGACCCACACCAAAAAACCCATAGGTCATTCCCGATGTATGCATCAGCAAGTGCCGCACGGTCACCGGTGTTTTGAGTTTGACTTTTCGCCCGGCAAACCCCCGAACGTGTAGATCCCTAAACTCAGGCAGGTGGATCTGAATCGGGTCATCCAACTCGATCAGTCCCTCTTCCATCAACATCAACACCGCGACAGACGTCACCGGCTTGGTCATCGAGTAGATACGAACGATTGTGTC
>DEBL01000206.1:13669-24723 GCA_002348535.1 Deltaproteobacteria bacterium UBA2957
CGGCTTGGTCATCGAGTAGATCCGAACGATTGTGTCGCGTTCCATCGGCGAATCGCTTTCCACGTCTCGGTGTCCGTGCGCAGTGAAGTGAACGATTTTTCCCTTGTGCTTGACCAACACGACCCCGCCGGCAATCGCCTTGGTTCTAATCATCGACTCGACCACCGCCGCCACAGCGGCCAGTTCAGCGCCCTCGTCCAAAGGTTCCGTAATGGACACCGATGAAGGCTCTGCAGGGTGCGTCGACTGCGCATCGGGGACGACCTCCGAGGCACCTGCCAGCGGTGCCAGCAGCCACATGATTCCGGTTAGGGCAGAAACAAGCGCCATGAAGCGAACGTACCCGAGCGGCACGCACTCTGACAAGCCGCGGTGTATTTGTCGCAAACAATGCGACAACCAGCAGCCCAACCGCTCATGCGCGCTCCAAGACGCGTATACACGGCTCAATTACTTGGTCCCAAACACGAATCTCAACCTCCCGCCGCATGTGCCTTGGCATGCAACCCAATCCAATCATCCATTCATCATTCTCGGTCTTGTCGCAGGTTCGACCTTCTTGGCGATTTCGTACCTGTGAAAAAACATTCAGAGCACTCGACTTCAATTCTGGATGCTCGCGGACGATCCACTGTACGGTCTGCCACCCCATCGCCGCGTGACGGGATTCGTCATCGGCAATGGTTGATAGAACGGACCTGAGACCCTCGTGATCCGCATGGGCACTCAAGTACGCCGCCTCGGCTGCTGCAATTGACTCATTTACGCAGGCGTCCCGAATGGTTTCGATCATCATGGTCTCTGCAGTCGGATCGCCTGCGTCGAGCCCGTCGAGGGGCACAGGACCCGGTCCGCAGTCTTCGCCCAACAACTCCGCCGCCACCGCAAAACACAATTGAGCATGGATCACCTCATCAGCCTGCGCCTCGGTGGCGGCAGTCACCAAGCGAGCAGGTGCGCCGAGGGCCAGCAGGTCCATCGTAAACTTCGCAAACGACGCCACCGAAGCATGTTCATGAAGGGCAGCCTCTTTCCACTGCTGACCTGCGACACGGCGCTTTGACCCCGATACGGTTTCGGTGATCGACGCTGCACTGACCAGCCAACCGGTGGACGTAGAAGCCGATGCCAAACGAATTCGACCGCCGACAACGAGCGGACGCCCATGGACGAGGGGTAACTCCGCCGGCACGATCGCAATGCCCTGCCCATCAAAATTCAGGTTTTGCGGGACGGCTTTTGGGGTGGGCGCTGTTCTCGATACGTTAATCGAGTAGCAGCACAGCTCGGGTTCTCGTTCATCGGGGCCGCACACCCCGCCGTGCACGGTCCATCGGGCTTCCACAGTTACAATGGGGATGGGCAGGACTGGTTCCGGTGGACCAACCACAGCCGTAACAAGTGCTGAAGAATCCATTTCATTCGGGGAGGGGCATCCGACCGGTCCTGCTGGTTGTTCGATGCAAAACGAAAGCGGCACCGCTCCAGCGCTCAGTGACACTTGCCTCGCGGTTTTGGCCCTCTCGGCCTCAGGACAAGGCACCTCGTCTACCATGCCATCGCAGTCGTTGTCGAGGCGATCGGTAGGGTGTTCCGAGGCCATCGGATGGACACCTGCATCGAGTGGACTGCAGTCTGTAGAGTCACCCACAGCACCCTCTGGAGAGGCGCAGGATAAGATGGGGTGGTCCGCATCTCCAAATCCGTCCCCATCCAAATCGGCGTACCAAGTCGCGCGATCGATGGCGTCCTCGTCCACAATGCCATCGCAGTTGTTGTCGACATTGTCGCATATTTCTGCGACATCGGGCCGAATGTTCGGGTTCGAGTCGTCGCAGTCGAGGTCCGAACGGAACCCGTCGTTGTCCGCATCGGTTGGACCACAGCCAGCCAATGGCGCAACAACACCGAGCGCAACCAGACACGATTGCCGGAGCGGGTCCATGATGCTGTGCATAGTTGCTTTCTTCACAGTGGCGCAACGATTGACTCGCCTCATACCTTACACAGGAGTGGGAATATCAACTCACCGTTTGAGCCGCAGAGGGTCCTGATGAACCCATCACCACACGTGCGACTGACCGTGTACGGACCCGGACGGGCCCCGCTGCTACCGTCCAAGACCCTGACGGGGTGCGCGTGGTCCCCATTGTGCGAAACTGAACCATCCGGCTGGATGCAAGCCCAACAAGGCTATCCGTCGGGCTGCTCGGTCCGCACCAGTCGGGAGCTATCTCCCCCTCGATCTTCGATGCGCTCGAGCAGCGTCGCATACAGTTCATCGGGAATCTGCGGTGTGCGCGAAAGAATCCAAAACTGAAATCCCGCCGCTGAGACGGTGGCGTAGTCATAGGGCTCATCTTCGTCGGATTCAATGAGATCAATCACGGTGTAGGGCGCCTCAAACCCAAAGCCCAAGTCGACCAGCAAACGCGCATAGGTGTCGTCGAGAGGACGGGCCGTCCCCTCTATGCGGCTCAATCGTCCATCGAGACTGCCGAGGTAGCAGCGATTGGTGACCCCAATTGTGGACTCATCAATCAGGCTGTACTCTGCGGTGGTCCCTGCGCACGCAGTTTGCTGTTGCGACGGGCTGGTCGCGATTTCGTACCACAGACCCAGATAGCGAGCCGGGTCAACCCGGTCGACGGACCGACCGTCTTCAGCATCTGGAATGAATCGGAAACCGCCGCGTGACGCAGCCGCTGTATCCATCACAGCGCCGGCATCATCGCCACGAACTTGTTCAGCGTTGCAGCCAACCAGCACGGCAAGCATGACTTGAATCATGGTGTCCCCCTCGACAGTCGCTGCCGTTATTAACTCGTGAGTAGGTTTTGACCAGCTAACGAATAAATTTATTTCATTGCACGCCGCTAAACGATGGACTGCAGCGCAGAAACCGTGGCCTCAATGGCTCTCATCAGGTCGGATTCTTCACCCATGGCAAGGTTCTCCGCGATGCTTCGGGCCTTGGTTATCGCCTGTTTGGTCGCAACCCTATCGCCAGCGATGCCGTGGACGATCGCTTTCTTGCACAGCAACTTTCCCCACTCTGCCTGATGAACATCGCGCACGAGTGGTTCCGCTTGGTCCATAAGCGATAACGCTTCATCGACGGCACCGTTCAGCGCACATACGTGCGCCAAGGAGGCGCTAAACACCCCCACGCAGAGCGGCTGAATGCCTTGCGAAAGCTCAATTGCACGTCGCAGGCGCTTTTCTGCACCCTTCAGATCGCCTTGGCTCAGCAGCAAATCACCGTAATTTCCGAGCAACTCACCGAGCCCCCGCGGGTCATCGAGGTTCTCGTGGATCACAAGGGCCTGTTCGTAGTGCTCTTTGGCCTGGCCGAATTCGCCACTTTCCGAAAGCAGGTTTGCGATGTTGCCCACAATCCGCGCTTGCCCTCGCAGATTCCCGACCAAACGACTGATTCGCAATGCGCGACGATAATGGGTTTGCGCCTCGGAATTCCGGCCCTGCTGCGCGTGCAAAATTCCAATGTTGGACATCCCGTCGGACTCCGCTCGGCGATTTCCAATTTCGCGATGGATGGCCATGGAACGCTGAAAGTATTCCAGCGCCCGGACGACATCGCCTTGCTGACACAACATCAATGCCCAGTTTCCGATCTGAACACCTTCTGCTTTCCGGTTGCCTTGCTCCCGATGAATGGCCAACGCTTTTGGGTAGTACGCACTCGCCTCCTCAAGACGGCCTTGCCGGTACCATAGCCAACCGATCCGACCGAGCGTTTCTCCTTCAGCGATTCGGTCGTTCGCATCGCGATGCAACTGAAGCGCACGAGTGAAATGCGCATGAGATTCCTCAGACCGTCCACGAAGCATCGCCAACCACCCGATTCGGGACTCGATGTGACCTTCAAGGCGTACTGACTTGTGCTGCTGGACAATGCGCAGGGCCTCGGTGTAGTACCGATCGGCCTCGTCAAGATCGCTGGCGTGCTGATGCAACTGGGCGCCCACCTTGAGCAATCGCGCACGCATGATGGGTTCGATCGGTTCATTCAATAGGTTTTGTACCAGCTCCACACCCGGCAGTGTGGGTCCGTGCATCTGGAACACTTCGGCGGCCGCCATACCGCAGGCCGCTGCCGCATCCAAATCGCCGGCATCCAAAGCTGCCGACATACCCGCCAAGATGTTCTCCAACTCGACGATCAAGGCTCGGAATCGTTCTACACCGCCGTGTGTGTTGGTCGATGCGAGGTACTCACTTGAGCCGAACAATGCGAAATGTCGAGCGTGGCGAAGCCGGGTTTTAGGCGCATCCGCCCCGATTTTCTCGGCAGCATATTCCTGAATGCTCACGTACATCGCCCCCCTGTGTCGACCCCGAACCTCCCGAGTGAACAGCAGCGATTTATCCATCAGCGACGCCACGACATCCAGCGACCACGGCGCTTCAGGCCAACGAGAGAGATCGACAACTTCCTCAGCGGCCTCCAGCGAAAAACCATCTCTGAAGACCGACAGCTGCGCCAATGTGGCGCGTTCCCACGGCTCAAGCAGTTCCCACGACCAATCGATCAACGCCCGCAGGCTGGCTTGGCGCTCGGCCTGATCCCTTCGTCCGCGCCGAAGTAAATCAAACCGACGATTGAGACGGTCTCGAATCTGTGCGGGTGTCATGGAATTGGCGCGCGCTGCCGCCAACTCAATCGCCAAAGGCAGTCCATCGAGGCGCTGAACAATGTGCGTTATCGCCTCACGCATTTCTTCGGTTTCGAGCCACGTTGCACCGGCGGCACGCGCACGCAACTCAAACAGCACCGACCCCTCGGATTCAGACATTGGATTGAGCACGTGGACCTGCTCGCCGGGCAATCGAAGCGGCTCTCGCGACGTAACCAGAAAGCGGGCCTCCGGGGCCATGCGCTGCCAGACACCGATGGTCGACGCGCTGCATTCGACGATCTGCTCGAAATTGTCGAGGACCAAGAGGACCGGACCTCGGCCTGCGAAGGCATGGCCAATGTGTTTAATGAGCCCCTGCGGATCACCGCCCCCGAGCGGAATTTCCAGTGCTCGAGCCACCGCGGCAATAATGCCGCGCTCACTGCGAGACTCGGTCAAATCCACAAACCAAGCACCCCCCTCAAGCGCATCGACTTGCGTCCGCGCGTATCGCGCAGAGAGGCGAGTCTTTCCCGCTCCGCCGGTCCCCTTCAAGGTCACCAGTCGAGCGCCCCCATCGAAGGTGCGGGACAACTCTGTTAGTTCGGCTACCCGTCCAACATAGTCGTCGAGTTGAGGACCAAGATTGGTTCGAGCCGCGCTGCTGGAGGCAAACACCACGGTTTTCAGTTGATCGAATCGGTCGGCAGCGGCCGGGTCACCGGCGAACCGCATGGTTTCCTGTTCGAGAATCCGGGGCGGATTGCCCCCCATGACCGTCGCGATCCACTCGGTCAGTCGCGGGGTGTGACCGGTTCGGTCTTGGAGCGTTCGAAGGTCTGTCATGAGGTGATCGGCACGGGAGGTACGAAGGGCCCGATCGGGTTCAAGGCAGCGCAGAATCACCGCGGTCAAGCCCGGGATGGCCTCATCGATTTCGTGCATGTCTTCTTCGGAGAGCAACGGAGCGACCAGCGGCTCACCGGCCTGAATTCGATTCAAAACCACCTTGCCGGCGAGTGGATTGGCACCCAACACCATGGTGGCCATCACGAGCGCAAACGAGAACAAATCGGAACGTGCATCGACGGACTGCCCACGGACCTGCTCCGGCGACATGTACGAAGGTGTGCCATACACATCTCGAACGACCGAACCATCCATCGTCGATGCGCTGCGACGCATGATGGCACCGCCAAAGTCCGCGACTTTTATGGCGCCGTCGTAGGAGATCAGAATGTTGTGCGGCTTCAGATCGCGATGCACCAGCCCCACAGCTCCATCGTCGCCCACCAATCCATGCACCTTGGTGAGCCCAGATGTGATGGCGATGGCAATCTCCAACACCACCGATGGAGGAATCGACCATCCCATGCGAATGAGTCGATTGAGCGCGAGGCCGTCCACCAACTCCATGGCGATGAACAACTGTCCATCGACCTCGCCCAGTTCGTAGACGTCCACAAGATTCGGGTGCTTCAGACGGCCCCCGAGGCAGGCCTCATGCACAAGGTCTCGAATGTCGTTTCGCTTGGTTTGCGCTGTTGTCGCGGCCTTGATCACCTTGAGCGCAACCTGCTTTCTAAACCCCGCTGGGCCGTGCAACTCTGCTCGAAACACGCGCGCCATTCCGCCCTCGCCCAGAACGGCCTGCAGCTCATAGCGACCGAATTGGACCGGCAGGTCGGCGTCCGAGAGTTGTTCAAGGAGAAGACGACTCATTCGCGAAGTCTATACCAAGCCAACATTCAAAGGGGGGGTGAAAACCGGATGTGAACCAACAATCTACTCATTAGAAGGTAAAGTCAGTTACACTGGCCGTCCGGAGGTGTTTCCATGTTTCGTTTTCAACCCTTGACTTGTACGCTCATCGCGGTGTTGAGCGGCTGCTCAACCAAGCTCGCCGAAGACTCGGGAGTGTATGACGCCGAAGCAACCACCGATCGACCCGGAGCTGAGTCAGGCGATGACACCGACGCTCCCGATGAGTCGGATACTCCCGACAGCGACACCGATTCGGATGGGTCCGATGAAGACGACACGCCCCCAGCCGATCCGCCAGATGAAGACGACTCCCTCCCGAACGATCCGCCAGATGAAGACGACTTCGACGAGGACGATCCGCCAGATGAAGACCACTCCGAGGAGGGCGACTTCGACGAGAGTGATTCCGAGGCGGGCGATTCCGTCTCTGTGAGTACGGACAGTGTTCCGACGGTACTTCCACCGAGCGGAACCGAAGGGGAACTGGTGGTAGAGACGGCGGTCGCTACCGGCAGAGTGATCGCAGACCTCAATGTCACGATCAGCCTGACCCACACATGCACCAAAGACCTGACTGCCGTCCTTGCTTCACCCGAGGGCACCACGGTCGAATTATTCGACCTGACGGTAAGGCCCGTGTGCAGCTCCGATCTTTCGAACACGATTCTCGACGATGACGCAACCGTTCTTCTTTCCAGCGGTTCTTCACCCTTTGTCGGCCCTCACCGCCCGAGCGGGAGCCTCGCCGACTTTAACGGCGAAGTCGGGGAAGGAACGTGGACTCTGTCGATCGTAGACGACACCATTGGCGACCGCGGTTCTTTGACCAAATGGACATTGGATTTCGTCTTTGCCGACTGAGCGGGCCCTACGACCAGAGATCAAAAAAGTGGTGGGTGGGGCCATGGCCATGACCAATGTCGAGCGCGTCGGCGTGTCGAATCGCCCCAGTCAAATACTGCTTCGCCGATGCAACCGCCACACCGATCGTCTGTCCTTTTGCAAGTTCTGCTGCAATGGCTGCAGAGAGACTACACCCCGTACCGTGGGTGTTTTTCGTCGGGATCCTCGGAGCATCAAGCCAAGTTAGCCCGGTGTTCGACGCCAAGATGTCGGGGCTGAACTCGCTGTTGAGGTGACCGCCTTTCAGAAGTACCGCGGAAGCACCCAGCGTCAACAACGAACGAGCTTGGCGTTCCATCTCCTCGCGAGAGGTAGCCTCGCGACACCTCAGCAGGGCGGCAGCCTCGGGGAGGTTGGGTGTGATGACGGTCGCGCATGGAAGCAGCTTTTCTGTGACCGCGGTCACCGCCTCCGGATCGAGCAGACGTGCCCCACCTTTTGCAACCATGACGGGGTCGACCACAACCGGGAGCGCCGAAGCGTGTCGTCGAAGTCCCTCTGCAACCGCATTGGCCAGCGGAGCATTGGCAATCATGCCCACCTTGACTGCACCGACCCGTACATCGGCAAACACGGCGTCCAGCTGTGCGGTCAGAAACTCAGGCGTCAGCACTTCAATTGCCGTCACACCTTGCGTGTTTTGCGCCGTCAGTGCCGTCAGAACGGTCATGCCATACACGCCCCGAGCTGAGAAGGTTTTGAGGTCCGCTTGTACACCGGCCCCACCCGACGGGTCTGACCCGGCAATCGACAATGCAGTTGGAATCATATGGTCCCTCGAGAGTGCCGGCGTTCAACCGGTATGCGCCAGAAATCAGGCCGGTTTTGCGTCGTCTTCAATCAGTCCGAGCGCGTGGGCGTGCCCATCATCATCCATCAACAGGGGCGGCATCTGGTCGTAGTCAGACGGACTCAACTGATACTCCAAATCTTCCTTGTCCTGTGCGGATCCTTCGGCCTGCGTGTAAGTGTACCGGGCGAAGTCCTTGCACCATTGTTCATCGGTGTTGAGGCACTCCACCACGTGAATGGTTCCGCCCCACTCTTTCGCATCGTTGACCAGTTCGTGGCCCAGTTCGTCCGTCGTCTCCAAGCAGTCCGCAACGAAACTGGGCGAGTACACAAGAAGATTGGTGTGTCCTTGTTCAATCAGCCCTTCCACTACGGGCTCGGTATACGGCGTGATCCATTCTTCCGAACCAAAGCGGCTTTGGAATGTCATCACGGCTTGCTCGGGGCTCAGGTGTTCGAGGCGATCGACAATCAGACGAAACGTCTCGTAGCAATGCCGATAGTAGTCGTCTCCCTTTTGGACGATCCGCCGCTTCTGCATGCCGTGAAAAGACACCACCAATCGGTCGATTTCAACGCCGTCTTTCTTGAGTGCAGCGAGCTTGTCATCGACTTGGCGTACCGAGTTGTCGATGAAGGCATGGGTCCGATGAAAGTTGGTGATGACCTCAAAGGTCGGAATCTTCACTCGCTTTCCCAGTTCCTTGGCCAGCGCATCGATGCCCGACGCAATCGTGCTCTCGGAATACTGAGGAAACATGGGAATGACCATCAGTTTTGTCGCGCCGGTCCCGTTCTTGAGATCCTCTTCCCAGCTGTCGTAAACATCGTGCACGTACGGCGGAGAGAGCAAGAAGGCGTGGTTCACTTCGACGCGTCCGTCTGGGTCGATGCGCGCCAGTTCGCTCCGAACTTGATCGGTGAAGTTCGCCGTATTCGTGATCAACGGAAAACTCTCTCCATCCCATATCCGGGCGTACAGTTGAGCAGATTTTTTGGGTCGAAACGGAAGCACGAAGCAGTTCAGGATGATGCTCCACACCCATGGGTTGATGTCGATCACCCGGGGATCGCTCAGGAACTCTCTCAAGTACTTGCGCAGCGCTTTAGGCGTCGGTTCTTCTGGTGAACCGAGTTGTACAAACACGACCTTGGTTTTTCGCTTTGGAGGCGTGTAGCCGGCTGACATGTCCCTGACTCCCTGAGATGAGATTCCTATTTAATACAACTCGACTCCAAACAATAATCCTATTTTTCTGGATTCGATCGCACCGACTCCTTGCTCGATTCCTTTCCTCCGATATGATTTTGCAACGTGTACTGCACCGCTTTGAGGACACCGTCGTGAAATCAGACCATTCCGTCATGCTGACCCCAATCCCTGTCAACGCAGACAAGCTCACTTGGTTTCGCTTCGGCAAACTCGGCACCAAGATCGTGATGACCACCGACACGGGTGCGTGGCACACCATGGAGCCGGATCGGTTCTCAACGCTGCTGGCTGGCGACATTGATGAAGACGGCGATGATTACGCGAAACTGGTCCGTAAAGGGTTCATACGAAACGGATTCGACGCGGAAGTTCAGGCCAATCAGATCCGCCGAACGCGCCAACTGCTCGACACCGGTCTCAACCACCACCGGATTCAGCTGTCGAACGATTCTGGGCCGCTACCGATGGACCAAGCCAAAGCGATCGTCGACCACATTTTTACCAGCACACCGGAGTCGTTCACCATCACCCTCGTGCAAGGTCCGGCCGAACCCGACCCAAGCCTCGTTGCGTTCATCCATGATTTTGCCGAGCAAAAAAATCAGTACGAAAAGCGAACCATCCAATACGAGTTCGACAGCACACTGCAGGGGATCGATGAAGCGATGCGCCAACTGCTCATCGACAAATCAATTCAGATGCGCGCTCGATTCGACGGCGCTGCTGCCCTTCATGACACACAAGATGCACCGGTTGACTATGCGTCTGCATTGACCACCATCCAAGCCATACACACCGCCGCCTCTGCGGCCGGCCGAACCAAGCGCGACTACTCGGTGTTCGCAGAGGTGCACGTGGGGCGGCACGCACCCGACGACGTCGATGCCATTGTGACGGGGCTGGTCGGTGCTGGAATCAGTGACTTCAAGATCACTCCCGTTCTCGCTGGGGACCATGCCATCGCACCGGCAGACTACGGTCGCTTCGTTCGCGCTCTGATGACGGCGCTGGACGCTGTGAACCGCGAAGAAGTTGTTCTTCGGGAAGTAACGGTCGATGCAATGTTGGCGCGCCTCCGGACCGGCGATATGGCCGACCGAATCGTCATGTCATCGGCTCCGTCCACCGGATTTAACGCCCGGACCTATGGAACGGATGGGCACATCTTCCCATCCGAAACTGCCTTGCAGCTGCACGAGAACGGAGACCCCATGTTTCTCTTGGGAAACGTGGCCACCGCATCCTCAGAGGACATCTCGAACCACGCCACGATTCGCAGTCTAATGGTTGCTTCCATGGTGGACTGCATGCCTGGCTACCAGCACCTGTGGTCTGCACCGTACATCGGCATCGATCCGGTCGCCGCCTACTCCCTGACCGGCGACATCTTCACCAAAATGCCGACATCACTGCATCATCAAGCCACGCATGCCATGGTCGAAGCCATCTTCCTGCACGCCCTTGAAACGAAAGAATAGCCGTCAGTCGTCAAAGATTCGAATCTGACGGTGCTTCCGATCGGCTCCTCGGTTGTGCCCATCACCGGTCGAAGCAGGCTCTTCGACTCGGATAATCCCGGTCTCGTTCAGCACAATCCGACGCACCTGCGAGCGAACATCGCCGTCAGCACTGGTGAACCGGAACACAATATTGACGTGATAAACCCGCAGGCAGGGTGCGGTCTCGACCCGACGCGATGTTGGATTTACGAACCGATACAGTTCGTCCGGGTCGTCCATTCG
>DEBL01000266.1 GCA_002348535.1 Deltaproteobacteria bacterium UBA2957
TCATCGCGGTCCGATGCCGCAACATGAGAGTGGCGAAACCCTTCGGGAAACTCGAGTTCCAGCACCGGCGGACGAACGCCGATAAAGATGCAGTCGTGAGCCCAAACTTGGTACCGGGGGCCTTGGCCTTCCAACCATGTTCGAAACCGATCGAAGCTCTGGCGGGGCGTTGGCTCCAACTCGGGGTGCGCAGCTTCTTCGGATGCCTCCTCGACCGGTGAGCGATCCGAACCGTCCGAGTTCGCCGGCGGTGGCGATGGCTTCGCCTCCAACTCGGAGTGCGCAGCTTCGTTGGGCGCCTCTTCGACCGGTGAGCGATCCGGGTCAGCCGATCTCACCGGCGGCGGTGGTTTCGCCTCCGGCTCGCCTTGCGCAGTCTCCGCCGGCTTTGACCCATCCAGTCCGTGGAGCATCTCCGTTTGGGGTCCCGCGTCCCGTTGCGATTCGCTTTCCGGAGTCACCGACCCGGAGACGGCTCCTTTTCGTCGTCCGACGATCGGGGTCGGGCGATGCGAGGCGGATCAACCACCACACCACCGGCCGCCCGGATTCGCTGCTCGAGGTCGTCCAGTCGATGCAACAAGCGGTCAACCGGCTGGGCAGGCCGAATGCTCACTAAACGGGCCACCGCCATCTCCAACACCAACCGTGGTCGACTCGATCGGGCCACGTGGTCATGGACATCCAGCATCACATGAAAGGCGCGAACCATCACATCCGTCGAACTGCGCTTCACCAACTCTTCTAGTCGCTCCCGCTCATCGGCCGGAACATCAAGGTAATCTTTTGACTTCGGGCTCAATCCGACCAATGTTGCGTTTCGAATAAGGGTCAGCATCTCAGAAGTAAATTCGGACAATTCGTAGCCGTAGCCGTACACCGAGTCCACGGCACGGAGGCACGCATCAGCATTGCCGACGAGAATGCCCTCGAGCATTTGATACAAGAGCTTGCGGTCAACAAGGCCCAAGATGTCTGCAACCTGCGCAAGCGTCGGCGCGTCGCCAGCAAAGCTGATCACCTGGTCGAGCAAACTCTGCGAATCGCGCATCGACCCCTCGCCAGCGCGGGCAATGAGTCGCAACGCATCGTCATCGATTGACACACCCTCGTTCGATGCAATGTGACCGAGGCGCTCTATGACGATGTCGGGCGGGATGCGCTTGAAGTCGAATCGCTGGACGCGAGACAAAATCGTATCGGGAATCCGTTGCGGCTCGGTGGTGGCAAACATGAACACCACGTTGGGAGGCGGCTCCTCGAGTGTTTTCAGGAGTGCATTAAACGCGCCTTTGGACAGCATGTGGACCTCGTCCACGATGTACACCTTTGAACGGCCGTGTACCGGCATGTAGCGAACCGACTCTCGGAGATCGCGGATGTCATCAACGGAGTTGTTCGAGGCGCCATCCACCTCAATCACATCGGGACTGGATCCCGCGAGAATTTCTATGCAACTTGCGCAGTCACCGCAGGGCTCTGGGGTCGGACCGTTTGTGCAGTTGAGCGCCCGTGCCAGTGCACGAGCAGCCGTTGTCTTTCCGACCCCACGAGGACCCGAAAACAAGAAGGCGTGGTGCACCCGTCCCAGCTCAATCGCGTTGCGGAGTGTCCGCGTTACGTGAGCCTGTCCGGCAATCTCATCGAATGTTGTTGGGCGCCACTTACGGGCGATGGCCTGGTACGTCATGGCTACCCCCTAACTGAAAAATTGACCCCAGGTGATGGCCGGGCACCCCCGCACCTCGGGGGGACCGACACCGTTGCTACCTTCCGGTCCTGGCGGGGTTCACGGATCCCCGACCACGAGGACCCGACCACCACCTTGGGCCGCGCACAGTGGCGCTAAATGGCGGAGAGAGTGGGATTCGAACCCACGGTACGTTGCCGCACACTCGCGTTCCAGGCGAGCACCTTCGTCCACTCGGTCATCTCTCCACGTTTGTTCGAACTGCATGAACAGTGATGTGGCGGAGGAGGCGGGATTCGAACCCGCGGTAGGTTGCCCTACAATGGATTTCGAATCCACCGCCTTCGACCACTCGGCCACCCCTCCATACACAATCACTTCTTGGCCCGCACCTTCCGAAAGAACGACCGAAGCAGTTCTGAAGCCACTTCACCCTGCACTCCTGAATCGACCTCGAATCGGTGATTCAGCACGGGGTGACAAGACAAATCTCCGAGCGTTCCCAAAAACCCGCCTCGCGGATCCGTGGTTCCGTACACACAGCGCTTCACGCGAGCATTCACCATGAGTCCTGCGCACATCGCACAGGGCTCGAGCGTGACGTAGACCGTGCATTCTTCCAAACGCCAGTCTCCCATCACCGCTGCGGCTTCTCGCATAGCGATCAACTCGGCATGGGCCGTGGGATCGCCGTCCACCTCTCGTCGGTTGTGAGCCTGACTGATGACCTTTCCTTTATGCACCACCACAGCCCCAACGGGCACTTCGCCCATTTCGGCCGCCGCCTCCGCTTGAGCGATTGCGAGATCCATAAAGTGTTGGTCGTCAACCATACAGTCCATTCAAAGAACGGCCCGCTTCCGGGCAGGCCGTTTGCTTATCTCGAGTCGGTATCCTGTCAAACGCATCGTCCCCAGAGACGATATGCTTTTGAGCATGGGACGAATCCGATCCATTATTCGTCATGCCCTTCAAGCCTCGCATGCAATCCGACGACCGATCCAGCCCAGGGGACCCCTTCCCCCGTTTCATGCCGCGATGACGATCGATCAGGCATGGGTGCACCACCCGGGAGCTCCACTGGTATTTGAACGCTTCAATCTGCCCTCGTGTCGAGACTGTGCTGTCCGCTTTGAAGAAACGATCGAGGAAGCCGTTGGCGCCTACGGCGTTGACTTGGACGAGTTTCTCTCTGCCCTCAATGAATTGAGGACGTAGCCGCTCAACGGTCATCGCATGTATAGTGAGGACAACTTGGGGGATAAATGCTGAGCACCTTTTTGGCTTGTTGGATGGGCGTCGCTCTTGCTGCGGCACCCGTCTCTTTGCAGACCGCCGATGGGCACCAGATCAAAGCCAACGCAACGATCATTTCCGGCAGCACCCGAGGAGTGGTCATGGCGCACATGCTCGGGCGCGACGCAACGGACTGGGCATCGCTCGCAAAGCGGCTGGAATCGACCCAACTGGCTTCGGTTGCAGTCGATCTGCGCGGCCACGGGGCAAGCGCCACCTCCGCGCCGGCAACCGAGCCTGTTGATCACGCCGCAATGATCGAAGACTTGAAATCCGCCGTCAACTACCTCCGTACCCGCGGTGTCACTGAGGTCAGTTGTGTCGGTGCATCACTCGGCGCAAACCTTTGCGCACAGTTGGGCGCTGCCGACCCCGGAATCGTGAATCTGGTTCTTTTAAGTCCTGGACTCAACTACAAGGGGGTCACCAGCGGGGCGGCCATCAAAGCATACGGCGATCGCCCGGTGCTGATCGTCGCAGCCGAGGATGACCGTTTTGGCCCTCGAAATGCCGAGGCGTTGGAGAGCATGGCGAGCGGTCAAGTCCACTACGAGCTGCTTCCTGAAGGAGGGCACGGAACGCGCATGCTGACCCGAGCACCAAACCTCGAGTCCCTCGTGATGTCGTGGCTCGCCGGTACATTCAAACTCATGAGCGGCGAGATGGTCCGGCCAAAGGCTCAGGTGACGGGAATCGACAGCGAAGTGGTGACCTCGGGCAAAAAGATGCAGGTGCATCAGTAGCCCTGCTTACCAAATCAGCGCTTCGGCGACCTTTCCTCGCTTGGCTGCATTGCAGTTGATGGCACGGTTCGCAAAGATCTCAATGGTCTCGAAGCCCTCCGCATAGAGTGCATGGACCTCCGGTACCGACGAGTTCGACAAGAGGACCGCTACACCCTTGTCCTTCAGCCGACGAGCAAGGTCACGCAGTTCAGCTTGATCATCGAGACCGAACCCGTTTTTGGTGTAGGCCGTAAAGGATGCGGTGTTTGATGCGGGAACATAGGGGGGATCAAAATACACAAAGTCCCCCGGACGAGCCCTGTCTTCCACACTCCGGAAGTCCGCGTGCAGGATCTCCACGCTCTCAAGACGTTTCGCAACCCCGTATAGGTTGTCAGCATCACAAATCTTGGGATTCTTGTACCGACCAAACGGTACATTAAACCCACCCTTTCGATTTACGCGGTACAGCCCATTGAACCCTGTACGGTTCAAGTAAATCATCCACGCTGCGAGCTCGTCATCCGAGGCACAGTCGATGTCCTGCGCACGCAATGCCAAGAAGAACTCTTTGTCGTTGGGGTAGTTCTTCAGGCGTTCAATCACCGCATCCGGGTTGTCACGCACCGCACGGTAAGTCCGCACCAAACGCAAATTGTAGTCCGCGATGACCGCCTGTTCGGGAGCGGTGTCGAAAAACAGCGCACCGCCGCCAATGAAGGGCTCATGGTAGGTGCCAAACTCTACCGGAAGGTGTTCGCGAAGAAAGGGAAGGAGTTGGCGCTTACCACCTGCCCACTTAAGAAACGGCTTTGCGGGATTAAGTCTTGACATGCCAAGACCCTACAACTTTGTGTATGATTACGCAAGAAGCGTGCGTAAAGACATTCAATCCGACTATCGACAGAGAAAAACTAATGACCCGTCAATACTTTGCCATTGCCTTAATTTTGGCCACCGGGTGCGCCGATGGCGACGACTCAAAACGCACGACTGCGGACTTGTCCGGCGAACATGGCGCCGGACCTGACTGCGAGGACGAACCTGCGCGCCCTTTTTACGCCGATGCAGACCAAGATGGATTCGGGGACCCCTCCGAGATGGTGCTGCTCTGCGGCGCAGAGGCGGGGCGAGTCGACAATGACCAAGACTGCAACGATGCCAATCCCGATCAGCACCCGAATGCAACTGAGTTCTGCGACGGCATCGACAACAATTGCGACGGTATACCCGACGATGACTCAGCTGAGGATGCAACAGACTGGTTCAATGATGATGATCTCGACGGCTTTGGGGCTGGCCCACCGAGGGGTTTTGGCTGCAGCGGTCTCACCGACCAAGTCCAAAACAACGCCGACTGTGACGACACGGACGCCTCCATCAGCCCCGATGAGGTCGAACTGTGCGATGGCATCGACAACGACTGCAACGGTGAAACCGACGAGGGAGAACCCGAAAATGGCGACCTTCTATACCGCGATCGCGACAGCGATGGCTGGGGTGATCCCGACGTTACGCTGATCTCCTGTGAGGTTCCTGAAGGATGGGTGACCCAAGACCGCGAAGGCGACTGCGATGACACCGACGCAGCCTTTCACCCCGGCATGGCCGACCTGTGCGAAGACGGCCTCGATACAAATTGCGATGGACACATCGACAACGCGTGTGCCGGCGACGCGTCAGACAGCGGTATGATCCTCGAGCTGTCTGAAATCGAGAACCTTGGCAGCATTGTTGCGGGCGACTTCAACGGCGACGCAGTCGCAGATGCCATGATCTTTGATCCCATGAACCACCGGGCAGTCGTTCACATGGGACCGATAACGGACTACGGACCGGCCGCTGAAGTTGTGGTGAACTCGTCGACAGATTCTCTGCTCCCCGGTGCAGGGCTTCATGCCCAAGGCGACATTGATGGGGATGGTTCTGCCGACCTCATCATCCCAACCCCTAACCTCTCACCGCTGAGTGAAATTACGAGCAGCATTCGGATCTACGCGGACATGCACCTCGATCATTTCGACCTCGACGCGCCCCTCGCGGAGTTGACCTCAGCGGACGACAATGGCAATGGCTGGGGCATCCAAGGTGTGGTGCTTGGGGACCTCACAGACGATGGCACCATGGAAGCCGTCGTTACACGATCACCCGGTGATGTATACCTCTGGGAAGATCCATCGGCGGACGTGTTGCTGTCCGAATCCAGCGCCGTGGCCTCTTTTCCTGACATGGTGTTGAGTATGGCTCCCGCAGTGGGCGATCTCGACTCGGACGGTGTCGCCGACTTGCTCATCCCAACGGGCGCGGAGTTCGCCGTATTCACGGGTCCATTGAACACTGAAGCATGGATGGATGCAGCGGATGCAGCGTGGACGCCAAGTCACGCAGATGAGCCCCTTCCGGGCGCCGGTCTGTGCCTCGGTGATCTGGACGGAGATGGACATGTGGATGTGGCATACACCGAGGCCCGCACACCCTTTTCCGACGGTGAAGTCATGGACGCGGTTCAGGTTCATTTTCCTGAGGGCGAGTCGACCGAGAGCGGCGCACTGACCGGCGCGTGGGGGTTTCGACAGGTCCATGATGGCAGCCCGATTCGGCTGAAATGTGAAGACATCGATGGCGACGGTCACAGTGACCTGTTGGTTCAGAACTTTGCCGCATCCACAGAATACGTCTCAACAGGTCGAAACTCCGTGTTTTTTGGACCCATAACCAGCGATACTCGAAACGCTGTCCCTGACCGGATCATCAATGGGACCGGAGACCTGCAGGTGCTTGGGTACACATCCGCACTGGGCGATTTTGATGACGACGGTGTCGGCGATATCCTGCTGGGCACCCTTCGGGACCATGCGATGGTGATCCCGGTGGGCGATTGGACGAGTACGGCGTGGGAGCCGGCGGGGTCCGACTAGCTCCAACCCTTCGGTCGGACCACTCCAATTGCCGTCGTGTAGCCGTGCAGCCAAGACTGCCCGTGCACAGGCCCAATCTCTCCGGCACAGAAGAACCCACCAATGGAGACGCCCCCCAGATACCGAGTGGCCATTCCGATGTCGTGATCCGGCTCCCCAAAGAGCCGATGGCCGCGACCCACACAGCTGAACATCACCGCCCCCTCGGGACTGGGGGCCGATGCCGATCGCACATGTCGGGAGAGCAACTCCTCAAGGTCATTTCGCGAGCTCTCGGCATCCCGCACGTGAAACTGAACCACCTGGCCTTCCTCGACCATCGCGCCAACGGCAAGGACCCCATGGTTCCGGTCCATCCCCATTAGATGGCGAATCAGAAAGTCACCTTGGCGGTACGCACCCCGACCTTTTTCCATGCCGAGACCCACCATTGGAAGACCACGAAACAGGGCTTGGTCCTCATCATTCAGTTGGTCAAAAACGAGCTGTAGCTGGTCCAATGCCCGCATTCCCGACAACTCGACCAAGACATTTTTTTCGGCCCGTGTGACCAACATCGGTGTTCCGACGGGCCGACACCCTTGGGCCACTACAGCATCAACCTCGATGTCACCATACAAGGCCACACCCACCGCACCTTTGCGAAGGATCTGTTCGTTCAGCACCAACACGTTGTCTCCCGGACCGGAACCACCGCTCACCAAGCCCCCAAGCTTGACCCGGCCCGGGTAGGCCTCATCCAGTCCTGCCATCAACGTCTTCGAGTCGCAGCTGTACGGGTCAGGAACGACGATGAACGACGGCTGATGCTCCGGCTCCACACCGAGGTGCGTGTGCCACCAATGCGCATCATTTTCCACCAACTCAGAGGACTCTTCGTCATAGTGAAACCCAACGACAGCCACATCGGGTAGGGACGCTGCCGTCACCGACAACGACACCGCATCTTCCACTTCTCGGCCTCCGCCAACAACACCGCTGGCACTGCAGCCAAGGATCACTGCGGATGGGAATCGATGGCGAAGGTGCTCCAGAACTGGACCCCATGCCTCATCCGCATGACCACACGAGAACACCAAGAGGAGATGAACTTCGCATCCACTCAGCTGTTCGCCAAGGGTCTCTGCCACAACACTGACTGCGACAGCGGGCTCTCCCTGCGTCGACAACACCGATGACCATCGCATGGCGATCCTTTAGAGACCCAGTTCTCGGGACTCAGCGCTCATTGATCGAGAGCATGTATGTGCCCGAGGAAGTTGACCACCCGTCCACGACCACAAGGTACTGGTCGCCCTCCGTAACGGCGTATGAAATTAGGGAACGAGTCCCTTCGCCGCCGTCGTCGTCGCACGCCAGCGACGACAAGCCCGAGTCGATCGAACCGCATTCTACGCCGCCACCAATCGGTTCCCCACTGACTGCGTTGTAGAGCA
>DEBL01000175.1 GCA_002348535.1 Deltaproteobacteria bacterium UBA2957
TCGCTGCCTTTTCCAGCCCCTATCAGGTCATTCCAGCGGCAATAGTAGTGACCGCAATGGTGGCGATGTCTCCGGACCGTCGTCTGGGTGGGCTGACCTTCGTGCTCGTGTGCGTGCTGAGTTGTTGCTACTGGTACTACACGGGTCCGCAGCCACAGCCGGGCGGTGAGTGCGGGCCGACGAGCGGGACCATGCCGTTGGTGATTGCGGAGTTGTTTGGGTTCACCGGGGCCATCGATGCCGAGATGCCCTTTCGGCCCGACCGATGGTCGTCGTTCGGCGCGACGATCGCCGACCCGATTCAGCGCACCCGGTCGATCGATGTGCACAACCTCAATGTGGCGCCCGGGTCGGGCTATTTGGGTATCGTCCCCTTGGTGCTGGGTGCGGTTGGACTCTGGCGAGTCCGAGAGACTGGATGGTCTCGGCCGCTTGCGGTGGGGGCGATGGGGTGTGCGATCTTGGCGTTGGGTCCCGAACTCAGCGTTGTTCGCGGAAGCGCAATCAACCTGCCCCTGCCGGCCGATGTGTTTGACCTCTTCCCCGGGTTGAGTCAGATGGGGACAACCCTCCGATTCATGTCCGGTGCGGCATTTGTGATGGTTGTCGGGTTGGCTTTCTTTGTGCATGGAATGCGGAACGCAGGGCGATGGGCCGTGGTTGTGGTCATCGCCCTGTTCGGAGACTGGGCCCTCGGTACCGTCTCCGATGTGCCCATGCGCGCTCGTTCGTATCGGTTGCCGGCAGGGTTCGATGCACTCCCCGATGAGGGAGCGGTCATCACCGTTCCGATTCAAGAACGCGTGAGCCCCGAGGCGCACCTGTGGATGGGTGCCATCCTTGAACGGGACGTTGTGGGCTACTGTGACCAGTCAATCAAGGAATATGCCAAGGCGTACAGCATCATTGATTACGTGCAGGGGGGACGTCCACCCGAAAGCGCCATGATTCGGTCTGATTTCTCCCGCCTTCGGGATGCCGGCATTGGGTATGTCGCCTTCATGGTGGCTGAGCCGGGAGCAGACCGGTTTAAGCGTGCGGCGCAGCAACTGACGTTTGCGTTTGGCTCCCCCGATGCCGTTGGCGACGGCATCATTGGATATCGAACGGACCGCTCATCCCCCGAGCAGTGACGCGATCATGGCTTTCAGCTCTGGACTGGTCCAGTAGGGGACAACCTCGGCCCTGAAGGCCTCTTCTTCGGCAGCCGTGGCGTCCATGATGCCTCCGCGAAGGTCTTTCTTTGCGGCAGCATAGGCATCCACTGGATGGCGGGCGAGTGTTGCGAGCGTTGCGGCGGCATCGGTTTTCGGGTCGTCGGAGACGGCATGGATGAGTCCGAGCGCCGCGGCCTCTTGGGGCGCGTACAGCCGGGCGCCGAGGGTGACTTCCGTGAGGTTCTGGGGGCTTACCGATGCCTTCACAAAGCGCAGCAGTGCCGGAGGAAAGCGCAGACCAAGAGCCACTTCGTTGAGTCCAATGCGGGCTTTGGGATTCGCGGTGGCAATGGAACGGTCGCAGCACATCGCGAGGATGCACCCGCCGGCGATCGCATGGCCGTTCACCGCAGCCACGGTGGGTCCCGGATACAGCCAAACCCGTCTGAAGAACGCAACCAGTCGGTCGAGGAAAGCCGTCATGCCCTCGGCATCAAGGCTCGCGACCTCCTTTAGGTTGAGCCCCGCAGAGAAGGCATCGCCCGCGCCCGTAAACAGCAATGGGGCGCCATTCGCCTCATCGATGCGCTCAGTGAGTTGCGCCATCAACTGGGTTCCGAGTGCATTTTTTCCGGGGCCTGAGATTTCAATTTCAACCATTGCTTTCCTCGAGGTTTTGGGGGTCCCTATCCGGTTCCGAGCGTGCTTCCGAGCCCTTTCGGTACGCAAGAAGATCCGCATCATGACGGTCTTGAGTTGGGTAGGGAGTGCACGGGATTCCCACAGATGGGAAGATGCCCCATGGCTGACTTGGTGCGAGACCCCTGTCGTGGGGTGAACGGATGAGGCGGGTTTCGTCGTGGTTGTCGCGGCAGGCTACCGTCCTGTTCTGCTGCCTGCTCGGAGCCATCCTTCGATTGTTGTGGCTGCGCGAGGCCGAGACGGAGGCGTTTTTCTACGCTCATGTGCAAGACTCCGCTGTGTATCATGAGTTCGCGCAGCGTGTTCTTGCGGGAGAGCTTCCGCTCGATGAAGCCTTTGTGGTCCCGCCCTTGTACGGGCTGCTCCTCGGGGGTGCATACGCGACCATCGGAGTCGACCCGGGTCCAATCTACCTGCTTCAGATTGGGCTAAGTGTGGTGACGATAGCGCTGGCTGTGCGGCTGGGTCGGAGCCTGTTTGGGCGCAGCGGAGCCATGGTTGCCGGCCTCACAGCGGCGTTGCACCCAGTGTCCATTGTCTACGACGTGCGGCTGCTGGGTGTGAGTTTGGCGACAGTGTTGCTCCTGACGACTGCGACACTGGCTCATCGTGCATGGCGGAGCGGCCGTTCCGTTGACTGGTGCCTCCCCGGACTCACCCTCGGGTGTGCGGGCATGGTGCAGGGTCACCTCTTGCTTGCAACGATTCCGCTCGCCGTTGCCGCGGTGTGGCGCGGTCGTTTGCGATGCTTCTTGCCTCTTATTCTGGCCGTCGGTTTGGCCGTCGCCCCATCGGTGTGGCACAACCATCGTGCATCGGGTGAGGTAACGGTGGGCGCCCTTGGTGGAGGCATAACCGCCTATCGGGGCAACAACCCGTACATGCAAACCGCACCGGTGCAGCCCTTTCGATTACCCGCCGCGTCGGACGAGGTCTTGAACAAGGCGGCCTTGATTGCACGGATCGAGACTGAGGTCGATCTCACCGACGCGCAAGCGGATCGATATTGGCTCGTTCGAGCCCTGAAGCACGCGATTGAGTCGCCCAAGCGAGCGGCGGGTCTCGCGATGCGAAAAGTGACCCAAGTGTTTGACCACCGCGACCAGACCGTCGGTTTTGACCCCGAGGTCGTGGCGCAGTCAAGCGCGACGCTGCGTTGGATTCCTCCCATCTTGGTGCCCGTCGGATTGCTGGCTATCCTCGGTCTGGTCGGAACGCGTCGCGCCCGAGATGGTGCGGTGTTTGCACTCACCGGCGGCACGATCCTCGGGATGGTCGCGGTCTTTGTGATTGCGCCCTACCGCACGCCGCTGGTCCCGCTGCTTGGCGTCTATGCGGGCGGCGGCATCGCTGTGTTGGTGCGATCCCTTCGTTCTCGGGGCCGGAGTTCGTTCGTTGGCTGGTGCATCGTGAGTGCAGGGGCCATCGGTGTTCTCAGCGCTGGTCCGACGGCGCCGTTCCTGCCGTGGAATGCGTGGGTGGATTCGCCGTCGCCACCGGAGTGTGCCATCGAGGTTCAGGTTCCCACCAAAGCGTCAGTCGAGTCACGCTTTCACATGGGGGTCTTCGCCTTGAATCATGGGCGTCTGAAGGACGCTGAGGAAGCGATGTGGTCGGTCCTAAAAGAGGAGGCATCGCACACTGCAGCGGGAGTAAACCTGAGCGGCCTGCTGCTGCAGCGCGGCGCAACACGGGAGGCTGAACAGATTGCCAAGATGATGGTCGAGGTGGATGCATGCGACGACAAGGCGTGGTCCAACTTGGCCACGGCCCAGCTTCGGTCACGGGAGTTTGCATCCGCACGCATGTCCGCATCCAAGGCGACGAGCATCGATCCGTACAACCCAGGATACTGGTCGTTGCTCGGGGAAGCCGAGCTGGCGTTGGGCCAATCCAGAGAAGCTCAGTCGTTGTTTGAGCGAACGGTGCGGTGGGCACCGGAATTTTGGCAGGCGCGCGCTCGACTTGGGCGCATGTACTTTTCGGCGGGACGCTACGAAGAAGCCTCCAAGCATCTGCAGGTCGCCGTAAAGGCGCAGCCCGGGCGGGAAGAGTTGGTGGGCTTGCTTGGTCTTGCTGAGGTCGCACTGGGCAATCCAGATGGCGCGCGATCGCTGCTGCGCGCGGCCGTGAAGTCGGGTCAGCGCGGACCTACCCTGACCGCTCTGGCGCGGGCGCTCGCATCAGCCAAGTCGCCGTGAGGGTGCCGGGCGAAACAGAGTTCGACCCAATACGGGAGCGAGAACGACCGGGTAAAGCGCGAGCATTCCGGGGCTGAACATGCCCAGCGACATGCTTGCCCAGATGCCCAGATGCATCAGCACACCTCCGATGGCCCAGAGGGGTCCCCACCGAGTCAACAGGAGGATGCTCGACACCTCAAGCAGGATCGTCGCGATGCCCAGCACTCGAAACAGAACCGGGAATTGAGCCCAAAAGTCCGGGTCGAGCGTACTCGCCATGGGATCGATAAGGATTCGAAGAAGAGGGGGGTCAGCGGTCAGGGAGAACCACTCGGGCTGCTGAATGAGCTTTGCAATGCCGGCCGATGTGTAGACCAACACAAGAAACAGGCGCAAAAAATGCTCCGGCCAAGCCGGAACGCTGGCCAAGCGCTTCCGGCCCCACGCAAATGCGCCATCCGCACCGCTGAACAGCAGGATCAGCAGCGCGGTTCGAATCAGGCGGTCGATCGCGCGATCACCGGGCGGAAAGACGTGCCCAAGCTGCGCGTACGCGAGCACACCCACGACGATGGCGGGGCGCATCCAACGTCCGATCATGATGAGCGCCATGCAGAGTACGGTCGTAGAGAATGCGACCCACGGCCCGTTCGGTCCGAACCATTCCCACACCACTGCGTGGGGACTCTCGATGCGGTTGAGGCCCCCCTCGGCATAGGGTGTGAACACGTCCCAGAGCAGACCCAGTTGCGCCAGCCGAGCGAGGTCAGCCAAGACACACAGCGGTAACGCAATGCGCACCAAGGCCAGCGGCCGCGGGTCCACCGCTCGATCCAACCAGCGAGTCCACGCGCTCCACAGGGGCTTCATGGCGAGTCTTCCAGCGCCCAATCGGGACCTGTGGCCGTCATGCTGTGGTGCACCGCGGGGGTTTTGCCACGGCGTGCCCATACCGAACGAATTTCAACGCGGGATGCATCGGGGAAGTCTTGGGTCGCCAGTTGCACAATCAGTCGACCAATCCCAAGCCGGTTTCGTGCCTTCTTTCGGACCACGAGGCTCTCCGCCATGGGTCGGATTCTCCGGTTGCGGAACACGCTTTCGCGCCAGTCGTATTCGGGGTCTCCTGTGCGATACACCAGTGCGGTGTCCACCCACACCTCCATCCGCCGTATCGGTCGGGGCCCATCGCGGTACAGGTGCCACGATTGAGCCACACGGAACACCGGCTGAATCCCGCGTATGGGGGTGATGATCGGTTCGCGTATCCGCTGCAGAATGCCCGCGGAAACGTTCAAGCTCGTCCATGGCTCGCCCCACCGCTGCTGATGCGCTGCGCGGGCTTGGGGTGTGGAGAGGTACCCTTTGGGCACGAACGATGCACCGGGCATCGCCAGCCAGATCAATGCGAAGGCGGCGAGGGGAACCAAGGTTGCACGGAGCGTTTTCATCGTTGACAGGGTACCTCAGTCCAAGAAGGTTAAGCGCAGGAGATGTCCACGCCCGTTTCCGTATCTGCGCTTGCTGAGCTTCTGAAGTCCCACGTGGGAGAGTTCTTCGGGCATGTGATGGTCGTGGGCGAGGTGTCCAATTTTACGGCGCATCGGAGCGGACACTGGTATTTCGCGATCAAGGACGACAATGCCGTGATCAACTGCGTGATGTTCCGTGGCAACAACGCGCGGTGTCGGGTTCAGCCCACGACCGGCGACCGGGTGGTGATCACCGGGGGGCTGGATCTTTATGCACCGCAGGGGCGGCTGAGCTTGATTTGCCGCACGTTGCAGCCGGCTGGCGCGGGCGATTTGGCTGCACGCCTCGAGGCACTCAAACGCACACTGGCTGCAGAGGGCTTGTTTGCCCCCGATCGAAAACAGGGGTTGCCCCCGATGCCGCGCTGCATCGGTGTAGCCACCAGCCCCACCGGTGCTGCATTTCAAGACATCCTGAAGGTCCTTCGACGACGGTTTCCTGGCCGTCATGTGATTTTGTCGCCCTGTAAGGTCCAAGGCCATGGCGCGGCCGACACGGTCATTGAGGCCCTCGACCGGCTCCAGCAGGATGGCCGCGCCGAGGTCATCATTGTCGGACGGGGTGGCGGGAGTCCGGAAGACCTGATGGCCTTCAATGATGAAGCGCTCGCGCGCGCCATCGCTGCATGTCCCGTTCCCATTGTCAGCGCGGTCGGTCACGAGGTCGATGTCTCCATCAGCGATCTCGTCGCCGATGTGCGAGCGGCGACGCCGTCGCATGCGGCCGAGCTGGTTGTTCCCGAGCGGGACGGACTTCAAGCCTACGTGGACGAGCTCACGGAACGCTTGGTTCTGGGGGCACAGCGCTCAATCGCGCGGCGCCGAGAGAAGCTCGACCATGTGCGGCTGCGCGATCCGAGGCAGCGCATTGTGGAGGGCCGACTTCGACTCGATGAACTCACCGACCGGCTGCACCTGGGCGTGAAGGCTCATGTTGGTCAGCAGCGGTCAACCATTCACCAACTTGGTGGCCGCCTCGACGCGATGTCACCGCTCAAAGTCCTCGATCGCGGCTATGCCGTGGTGACCGACGGGACCACCGCCATCACCAGCGCGGTGTCGCTCCAGCCGGGGGACTCCGTGCGGATTCGATTCCAAGATGGAGACCGGGGCGCGGTCATTTCGGATTGAATCAACTGAGGGTTTGATCCGGGTCCACATTGGGCATCATCAGCGGAAACCGCATCGTGAAGGTACTGCCCGTCCCTTGCGCTGAGGTCACCGCGATCTCACCGCCGTGGGCCTCGACCATCCGCCGACAAATGGCGAGGCCGAGTCCGGTACCCTCGCGTTTGGTGGTGAAGAACGGGATGAA
>DEBL01000029.1 GCA_002348535.1 Deltaproteobacteria bacterium UBA2957
GTCACTGCTGATGGCGGTTCCGATAACACTCGGGCCGCTGGCTCCTTCGTTTGTCTCGGCCGCATCGAAGAACAGATGAGTGGTGTCGACGCCGAACGTGACAGACGGTCCACCGAGGATTGCGCGCCACGAGTCGCTCTCTCCGCGCAAAAATGGGGTGGAAGCAAAGGACCAATCGCCGAGGTAGTCGCCCGTGCTGGCTGCCCAGAGGTTCCCCTCGGATGCAAAGAGCATCTGTTCGAGTTCACTGGTGTAGTGCGCATCCTCCAGTGAGGTCACGTCTGCTGGGGCATCGTCGATGGCGATTTCATTGGCGATGGAACTGGCTTCGTTTATGGGGACGCCCCTCTCATCGCGCAGCATCTGTGTGGTGTACCGCTGCAGTCCCAAATCGCCGGGTACCCAGATGCGCCAGGTCCCTTCTATCCATCGGAGCGTCCAGACATCGCTCGTCAGTTGTCCAGACCCCAGCGTGTTGAACTCAACCATCCGTGCAGCGCCGTCGGAACCGGTTTCGTCCGAGAATACTGCGGCGGTGACCATGGCTTCAGGCCACGGTTGGATGACGGTCACCTCGCTCGCGGTGCTGTCGAGAACCGATATCGATTCGCTGCTTCGGTTGGCGACGAAGGTAAGCCCCGTCTCTGCGTCCACGGCAATTGAGACCGGGTCTGCCAATACCTCGACGGTCGACCCTGAATCAGTGCCGCGCGTGGAGGCGACCGGGTTGGCCGGATCGCGGAGATCGACCAAGAAGACATCATCCTTGCCGAATCGCGTTCGAGCATCCGGTGACTCCCGAAGGCCAATGAAGCCCAGTGTGGAGTCGGCCTCAAGACCCATCGCAAAATTGGGCAGGGTCAATGCAACCGGGTCGAGCGTGTCCACTTCGTTGCTTGGGTCATCGACCTCGACGGCACCCCAAGGAATGGCAAGCAGACTTCCGCCGCTGAACACCTTGAAGGGATTCGCGTTGGTGACCAACAGGGTCGGATCGGTGGTGTCACCTGCGAACTGGAGGCTGTTGGGGCCCGCCAAGCAGGTGCCGATGCCGATCTGGCCGTACTCATAGGTCCCACTGGGATAACTGGCGCACAAACCCACATCAGGAAGGTCGTCGACGCGGATGCATCCGGCGGTGAGGAGTATGGTTGTCAGTGCGATGCGCATAGCGGATGCCCGTAGCCCGCTATGCAGCGGACTGCCACAGTCCGGCACCCTTTCTGTACGCCGATTCAGAGCCGCTCACCAAGGCCGAGGAAGTCGACCGTGACAAGACCCTTCTCGCCGGTTCCCGCTGCGCCGAAGGCAAACTGGATTCCAGAACCCGGGCGAGGGATATCTTTGCAAATCACCCGAGCGGTGGCGCTCTGTTCGGGTGCGAGATTGGCGACCAGAGCCGTGGGGTCCATGTCGCGACCGTACCGGCATGCTTGGAACGGAACACCATCCACGCTGATCCGACTGCGAGAGAGGTCGACCCGAATGGGGCTGCTGCCTCTGTTGGTCAAATCCAAGCGGACCTCGACGTCGATGCTCATCCCGGGAACGGCCGTCAAGATGGCTGTGGGCGTGTACTCGAGGTCGCCCGTTTGGGTCGGTCCTTCGACCGCTGCGGTCAAGGGGACGGGGCCTTTGGGAAGGCAGCCAGCCGCCGCCACCAGCAGGATCGGCAACATCATCAGAGGAGCCCGAGGCTTGCATGAGCGGCGGCGAGGCGGGCGACGGGTACCCGGAATGGGGAACAACTCACGTAATCGAGTCCCGCTTGATGAAAGAACCCGACACCTGTGGGGTCGCCGCCGTGTTCACCGCAAACGCCGACCTTGAGGCGTGCATTGCTGTGTCGTCCACGCTCGGTACCCATCTGAACAAGTTGTCCCACGCCTTCGATGTCAAACTTCGCGAGCGGCGAGTCGTTAAGAATTCCGGCGCCGAGGTAAGGCGTCAAGAACTTACCCATGTCGTCCCGAGAGAAACCGTAGGTCATTTGGGTAAGGTCGTTTGTTCCGAAGCTGAAGAAGTCGGCGTGCTTTGCGATGTCTTTTGCAAGCAGTGCCGCGCGTGGCAGCTCGATCATGGTACCGACGCGATAGTCGACCGTCGTGCCCTTCTCGCTCATGACCTCCTCTGCGATGGCGACCACGTGCTCACGGCAGATCTGAAGCTCGGCAGGTGTCGCGATCAGCGGAATCATGACCTCCGGAATCACCGTGATGCCTTCCCGTGTCACCTGAACGGCGGCTTCAAAGATGGCTCGGGCTTGGGTCTGGTAGATCTCGGGGCTCGTGACGCCAATCCGGCACCCGCGGTGGCCCATCATGGGATTCATTTCGTGGAGGTCCTTCAGGCGCTCTTGCAGAACATCGGTCCGCACGCCGAGGTCTTGAGCGACTGTGGTGACGTCTTCTGCCCGATCGGGCAAGAACTCATGGAGTGGAGGATCCAGAAGACGAATGGTGACTGGAAGGCCGTCCATCGAACGAAAGATTTCACAGAAGGATTCACGCTGAAGAGGAAGAATCTCGTTGAGCGCCCGGATGCGTGTCCGGTCGTCCTTCGCAAGAATCATCTGTCGCATGGCTCGGAGAGCGTCGGGCTGGAAGAACATGTGTTCGGTTCGGCAGAGACCAATGCCAACGGCACCGAGCGCCCGTGCGCGCGCAGCATCCGCTCCATTGTCAGCGTTTGCTCGGACCTCGAGTCGAGCTTTGGCGTCGGCCCAGCCGAGCAACTGCGCCATGGCTCCAGAGTCGGTGGGAGGCGCGAGGGTTGGAACCTTGCCCTCCATAACTTCACCCGTTCCACCATCGATGGTGATCCAGTCTCCTCGGCGAACAACGGTATCGCCTGCGTAGAACAAGGCTCGGGCATAGTCAACGGCAATCTCGGAGCAGCCGACCACACAGGGACGCCCCATGCCGCGAGCAACGACGGCTGCGTGCGATGTCTGGCCGCCGCGCGATGTAAGGATTCCCGTTGACAC
>DEBL01000049.1 GCA_002348535.1 Deltaproteobacteria bacterium UBA2957
GCGGAAGACCTTCGAAGCGCGCTGGCGACCTTCCGCGAAGCCGGGAAACCGTGCACGGTGTGGGGCCCGAGTTTCGACACCAAGGCGTATTTGGTCGCGAGCGCCTGCGACCGTGTAGCCACAGCCCCCGCCGGAATCACCATGGTCACCGGCCTCAACATGACGCAGACCTACTACGCTGACGCACTCGAAAAGTTCGGCGTCACCGCGAACTTCGAACACGTCGGCAACTTCAAAAGTGCGGTGGAACCGTATGAGCGGTCCGGCCCTTCCGACGATGCGTCCCTCGCCACCAATGCGTTACTCGATTCGCTCTACGGGTCGATTGTCGGAGGTATAGCCAACGGTCGGCAAGTGGAACGGTCTACGGTTGAAGGGTGGATCGACAACCCTCCCCTCGCCGCTGCGCATGCGGAAGAACGCGGGCTGATTGACGAACGAATGTACGAAGACCAAGTGGAAGACACGGTCGTGGGTGACGACGACAGCATCACCATCAGGCGGTACATCGATGGTCTCGGAAGCGGCTGGGGCTCCAACGGGCAGGTCGCCGTGCTGTACCTCGAGGGCCCATTGGTGGTGGGTACCGGCGATTCCGGTCTGTTCAGCGACCGCATGATCGGGTCATTGACCACCACGGATGCGCTCGAGGACCTCCGCAAAGACTCGGCCGTCGATGCGGTAGTGTTGCGTGTCTCATCTCCCGGAGGCAGCGGACAGGCCAGCGACGACATTTGGGATGCGATCAACCGCCTGAAGGAGGTCAAGCCTGTTGTGGTCAGTATGGGCGACTATGCCGCGAGTGGCGGGTACTACATCTCCATGAACGCGCACCATATCGTTGCCCAACCCACTACCATCACCGGCTCAATAGGCGTCTTCGGTGGCAAGATGAACTTCTCCGGCCTGTTTGCGAAAGCCGGAGTCACGCGCCATCAGTACGCCCGCGGAGCCCGGTCTGACATTTTGTCGTCGACCGACGACTTCGACGACGACGATCGCGCTGTGTTCCGTGGTTTCCTCAATCACTTCTACACCGATTTCATCGACAAGGCCGCCCTCGGTCGCAACATGTCGCACGATGACATGCATGCCGTCGCCCAAGGGCGGGTGTGGACCGGTTCACAAGCGCTGGAAAACGGTCTAGTGGACACCCTCGGCACCCTTGACGATGCGATTACCAAGGCCGCCGAGTTGGCCAATCTTGGGCCCGAATATGAAGTTGAACGCTTGCCGAAGACGAAAGATTTCTTCGAACAGTTGATGGAAGAACTGGCAGGCCCGACCGACGTCTCTGCCCAACGAGCCCTCTACGATGCAGCCATACCGGAAGTCTTGGATGACGCAATCCGAACCGCATGGCTGTTGGAGCACCTCACCGCCCATGGACCGGTCATCGCCATGATGCCGTCAACGATCGAGTTCCACTGACTACAGCGTCGAAACCACGTGAAATACAGCAAGGCCTGAAGCCATACCGCTGCCGAGTCGGTTCAGGCCAAACACGTCTTCTTCGACCGAGGCCTTCATCCCGAGGACGCCGAGGCCGTAAATTCGCTCAGGCTCAAACACCGATCCATCCACGTCGATCACGAGGTTGTCGGGGTCAACCGGTGTGCGAACGTCATAATCGGACTGGTACACAATGCCGGAAAGTCCAGAACTGCCAGGAATGATGCTCGACGTCAGATCATAGACAAGCACTCCGCCGTTGTCGAAGTCTTGATCGCGAATGTCGACCCGGATGCTCACACCTGCTGTGTGGTCCTCTGGAATCTCGGCGACAGCGCCCACCGGCGTCTCCATGACAATCCTCGCCCGTTCGCCACCGTAGTCGACTAGCAAGCGAATCTCATCCTCTTCTTCGTATCGCAGACCGTCGGCACCGTAAGCGATCCACGTGTCCTCCTCCTGCGTTAGCCCAACACTCCCAAATCGATCCGACATGAGCGTTACCTTGGCGCCATCAACCACCGAGACGCCAGACGTGTTGGTTCGTTGGACCCACGCCTGTGCCTGCGCACCGATGTCCAATGATGAACCCTCCAAATCAATACCCGGTGGGAGTTCTACACCGACGTACCATCCCTGCATCGTGATGGGGTCCTCGAGGAGGTCGGTGACCTCTTGTGCTGCCCCAAGCAATCGACACCCCGAAATCGAAACCAACGCAATGAGCGGACCAAAGCCAACCATCGGGCCTCCTTTTATGTTTTTGGTGTACCACACATGCATCCCGACATCCAAGACGTGTTGACATCATCCCGACGTTCGAATAGCTACGCCCATCAATCTTTAGGAGCCACCATGGCGAGTCGAACACAAGAAACCAAATTCAAGCGCGAACTCCGACGGAAGAAGGGCGGAAAGGATACCAAGCGTGCCCGTCGTCGTGGCACCACTCCGAGCTTTCCGATTCACACGGAGGCCGCAGATGCGAACGCTCCCGCTGAAGCGAAGCCGAAGGCTGACTAAGTCAGGGTGCTAGCCCGAAAAATGCACTGGCGTTCTTCCACGTCAAGTGTTCAACATCGCTGACCGCAAGACCACGGAGTTCAGCGATCTTTTGTGCAACCAGCCCCACTCGGGCTGGTTCATTGCGTTTCCCGCGAAAGGGAGCCGGTGTCAGGAATGGGCTGTCGGTCTCAATAAAAAATCGATCGAGCGGCACGGCTTTGACCACTTCCCGCATGACTGCTGCGTTCTTGAATGTCACGATGCCCGGAATCGAGATGTACCCGGACCGCTCCATGATGGCTTCCATGGTTTTCACATCGCCGGTGAAACAGTGGAACACCACTCCTTCACCCGCCCATGCATTCTCGTCATCCAGCACTTCGAGCGTTTCGCCATCCGTATCGCGGTCATGAATAATGATGGGCTTACTCGCTCGTTTGGCCCAGCGAATCTGTGCCCGAAACACGTCGCGCTGCTGATCGCGAGGTGAGTTGTCGTAGTGAAAGTCTAAACCCATCTCGCCTATCGCAACGACCCTTGGATGCTCAGCCAGCCGCTCAAGCATCGCAAACCCCGTGTCGCTCCACACCGATGCATCATGCGGGTGAACGCCGACGGTGGCCCAGACCTCGGGGTGGCGCTCTGCGGCGGCGACGGCCCGTTCTGCAGACACGAGGCCGTATCCAGAGCCGATGGCAAGCATTCGTCCAACGCCTGCCTCACGGGCGCGAACGACGGCCGCATCCACGCCGTCCGGTCCATCGAACGCATCCGGATCGAGGTGGCAATGCGAATCAAACAGCATCGAGGTCTGCATCGTGCATCTGTGCGTGTACATTCGCGATGAGCGCATCCATGACGAGGCGTCCATTCACAAATCGCTCCAGCCGTTCCCTCGCCTCGCCCACTGCCACAACGGCCCGCGAAACACCGGCCCGACCCAACATCTGCGTCCACAACTCAATGACATCCCTTCGATCGTCATTGTAGCGAATGGATCCCCCATCCAGCACACTCAACGTGTCGCTCAGCATCATACTGAGCGCATCCACCGCCTCATTGACTCTGGGTGCCCACTTTGCACGGTCACCGCGCGCGAGGGTCTCGGCATAGTTCAGTCGACTCGCAACACCACCGCTCAGTGCTTCGACGAGGTCGTCCCGACTGGCACGCCAAGCATCGATGCCTGACGTGTCGAGGCTGAGCGCCCGTCCGGGACACCCCTCTGCCGCTCGCGCCACACGTTCCGGCTGTTCGATCCCGCGTTGTTGCAACCACGGCACCATGGTCGCCGTGTCAACAGGCGCGAATCGCACCCGCTGGGAGCGTGACCGGACGGTCAGCAAGAGGGACGCGGGCGCACCCGTGACCAAAATGAAGTGCGTCTGCGATGGGGGATCTTCAAAAGTCTTCAGCAGCGCATTCGCGGCCTCGGCGGTCATGGCGTCCGCAGGGTCAATAATGACAAACCGCTTCCGCGCATGAAAGGGCTTCACCATCAGTTGCTGCTGAAGCGAACGCGCCTGTGCAACGCTGATAATCGGGGCCGTCTTTTTGGGGTCCACCGTCACTAAAATCACATCCGGATGCTGGCCATTTGGAATCTGGCGACACGACCAGCATGCGCCGCAGGGAGCTCCCTCGGCTTCGCAGTTTGCGAGGCAGGCAAGCCAAACCGCAGCCGTCGCTTTGCCCACGCCAACCGGCCCTTCAAACAACAAGCACGGATGCAGACGGTCATCTTGAGTGAGCGCCTGCAACCGGTTCAGTAAGCGTTCGTTGCCTAGGGGACGATTGGTCATGCTCCATCCCTATCCATTCTGTGGACAGTCAACACGAATAAACGCAGCGTCCCAAGCGTGAACACCCAGCCCTCCTCAACACAACGCACAAGACGGGACCGAAGGCCGACA
>DEBL01000396.1 GCA_002348535.1 Deltaproteobacteria bacterium UBA2957
CCACACTCGCTCCCGAATGCGTCGAATGAACGCCCGGGGCGTCACCTGCATGGAGATCAAGAGCGGGTATGGTTTAAGCGTGGATGCGGAACATCGTATGTTGTCCGCCATCCCGACCGATGGAACCACTGGAAGGGTTGTTCGCACCTTCCTCGGTGCCCACACCGTACCCGCTAACTTTCGCTCGCGACGCGACGCATACGTGCGCCAAGTGATCGAAGAGCAGTTGCCTCGGTGCGCCCCGATCGCTGACTTTGTCGATGTGTACTGCGATCGTGGCGCGTTCACACTTGATGAGTCCATCGAAATTTTGACCGCCGGAAAGCGTTTGGGGCTTCATGTTCGGGCCCATGCCGAGCAGGTATCGCACACAGGCATTGCCGAAGCTGCTGCAGACATTGGCGCCATCGCGCTCGACCATCTCGAGCGGATCGATGATGCCGGGGTTGCCGCCATGGCGCGCGCCGGAACCGTAGCCGTCCTGCTCCCGGGCGCACAGGTGTACCTGAAGGATTCCGCACCACCCGTCGAGGCCTTTCGTGAGGCGGGCGTCCCCATGGCGGTGGGAACAGACCTCAATCCTGGCTCATCCCCCGTCCACGATCTGTGGACCGCAGCCACGCTGGCATGCCTCGTCCAAGGCCTCACCATCGAAGAAGCCATCATTGGAATTACGCGAAATGCGGCACGGGCCATTGGCCAACCCGATAGCGGTATCCTTACCAAAGGTGGCCGGGCCGACATTGCGCTGTTTGCCCCACCACCGGGCGAACCCGCAACCGCAGCCAGCCTCGTCCAACACATGGGCCTATCGGACGCGGTGTGTGTCATCGCAAATGGAAACCGGATCGTCTGATGGACAGCATTCGATGGGAGGGAAATGCCCTGCATCTGCTGGACCAACGGCTGCTTCCTTCCGATACCGTCTGGCGAACCATTGACACGTGGCAGGCGGCCGCCGACGCGATTGCCGATATGGTGGTCCGCGGCGCGCCGGCAATTGCAATCACTGCCGCCTATGGCCTCGCACTCGCAGTGCGGACGGGTGCAGACCGAGCGGCCGCCGTCGAGGGGCTGCGATCTGCCCGACCCACCGCTGTAAACCTGCGCTGGGCACTCGATCGATTGGAATCGGTAGCCGACAAGCATGTCGAGTCCGAAGCAGTCAAAATCCACGCGGAGGACCGGCAGGTTTGTCAGTCACTTGGACGGTGGGGAGCGCCACTGATGGGAGGGGGGGTGATGACCATCTGCAACACCGGCTCCTTGGCGACCGGAGGGCACGGCACGGCCCTCGGGATGATCCGGTCTGCAATCGGCGAAGGTCGCCGTGTCCATGTCTACGCCTTGGAGACTCGACCGTACCTGCAAGGCGCTCGCCTTACGGCCTACGAGTGCATGCATGACCGCATCCCCGTGACCCTTGTCGCCGACGGCATGGCGGGCGCTTTGATGGCCGCTGGACGCATCGACTCGGTTGTCGTTGGGTGTGACCGCGTGGCTGCAAATGGCGACACGGCAAATAAGATCGGCACCTACGGCTTGGCGGTCTTGGCCCGTCACCACTCCATTCCATTCTATGTTGCCATGCCCATGTCCACCCTCGACGCCTCGTGTCCCGATGGGACGGGCATCGCGATCGAACACCGTCCACCCGATGAACTGCGTTCAATTCGCGGCGTCAACATTGCTCCAGACGATGCAAATGTGTGGAACCCAGCCTTCGATGTCACCCCTGCAGAATTGATCAGCGCTTGGATTACGGAGCGCGGTCACTGGACTCCGACTCGACTCTGAGTCCCGCAAGGGCTAACATTGAACACGCAGCAGCTTGGAGACGCTATGCCCGGTCCATTCGAACTGATCATCATTTTAGCCATCGTCGTCATCCTTTTTGGCGTCGGAAAGCTGCCCAAGGTCCTTGGACAGATGGGCAAAGGCGTCAAGGCGTTCAAGGAAGGCGTTTCTGGCACAGACGGCGACGACGGCTTTCTCGACGCAACTCCCGACGACCCGCCCAGCACGATGAAAGCCATCGATGCGGACGTGGTGTCTGAGACCGAAGCCATCAAGGAAACCGCTTCCGACGAGGAAGAAAGCGCCTAACGATTGAGAAGGGCTAGAGCCTGTTCCCGAATCTCATCGGGAATGCTCCCCGCACCGGCCACTGTCGCTAAGTCCTGCTTCAACAATGTGGGCAATAGGCGTCGGGCGACGGAGGGCGGAGTATGCGGATTGCAGCTCAGTGCTTTTCGCACGGAGTATCGACTGGCCCACTTTCGGTGAATGGCGACCTCGTGCAGTACCTCGGGACGTGTGGGGCGCATGGCCGCGATCTTGACGACATCCCTTTCGACAACAACAGGGTTGTTGAGAAGCAACCGGATGACTCGGTAGTCACGATCATGAAGCAGCCGGTCAAGCTGAAACCGATCGCGACCGCGTGCGTGTGTGCACCGTTCACCCACTGACTTGGATACGTACTCGTTTTCCACCGATGCTTCCGCCGCAGTGGGGTTGGGGTTTCGCCCACCGAGCAACAACATCCGCGCAACGTTGGTCCGACCCGCCTTCCGCGCACGCGTGTACGCCACTGATCGTACGGGGTAGGGAATCGCCGAGAACAAGTCTGTTTGCAAGGCCAACTCTTGCATGACGCGACGTGCATCTGGCTGGCCAGATTGTGACCTGTCGTGAAGCAGGCCCAAGGCACTCACTGCGGTCGCCGCATCGAGTTCAGCCAGCATCTCCCGAAGAACAGCCATCCGCATGGCTCGCTCGCTTACACTTCGAATTCGCCGCTCCACGCGGCGAACCCAGTCGGACGCGTTCTGCGGTTGCGGTTCGGATGCCCTCATGCCTTTATCGTATCAGGATGGCATCATCCGATCCGATGAACCACAACGCCGCCTCGAAGTTTTGGCTCAAACCACGTGCTCTTGGGAGGCATGAGTTGATCGGCATCGGCGACATCGAAGAGTTGATCCATTCCGGTCGGGAACATGTGGAAGGCCACCATGGCATCCCCCCGGTCAACGCGCTTCGACAATGCTTTGTGACCGCGAATTCCCCCCACAAACGCGATGCGCTGGTCGGTCCTCGGGTTTTCAATTCCCAAGATCGGACTCAGGATGCGGTCTTGAAGCACGGCGACATCCAAGCACCCAACCGGATCATCCTTCGGAACCACGCCATTTCTCGGATTCACCTCGAACCACTGCCCCATCGTGTACATCGTGAACACGCCCCGCCGAGTCGGACGGGCAGTCGAAGCCGGAGTGACCACGAAGTCCGCCGATAAGGCTCGCATGAACGCGTCAGGAGTGTGTCCGTTCAGGTCCCGAACTACCCGGTTGTAGGCCATGACCTCCAGTTCACTGTCTGGAAACAGGCCTGCGAGGAACCACGCACTCTCCCCGGTTCCTTCGCGCGCCGCACAGACCCGGCTCGCCGCCGCAGATCGGTGATGGCCGTCCGCGATGTAGAGCGCACCTACGCCTTCAAATGCACAGCGGATGGAGTCCACGACATTGGGATCATCGACAACTGTAAGGGCATGAATCACGTCATCATCCGTAGTGACCGTCCACGCCGGCGAAGAAGCCGATGCCAGTTTAATGGCCGTCCGAACGTCCGCATATGTGTCCCGATAGGCCAAAAACACCAAGCCAGGCTGCGCATCCAGTGCGTCCATATTGTCGACCCGATCCTGCTCCTTGTCGGGACGCGTCAATTCGTGCCGCTTGATCGTTCCGGTGTTGTACTCTTCGACCGAACACACAGCCATCAAACCGGTCTGGGTTCGACCCTTCCATGTCTGGGAGTACAGATAAAAGCACGGTTGAGGATCCTCAACCATCCACCCGTTCTCGATAAACTGGTCAAGATTCTGGCGTGCCTTTTCGTGCGCCGCCGGACCGTGTGCATCGCTTCCTTCGGGCAGGTCGACCTCGGGACGGGTGACGTGTAGAAAACTGTTTTCGTTGGGTGCTGCGATCGCACGCGCTTCTGATTCAGAGAGCACATCGTAGGGGGGAGCGATGATGCGTGCAGCCAACTCATCAAGGGGTCGCACACCGCTAAAGGGTCGAATATCTGCCATCGAAGCACCTCCGCATTCTGGCGTAACTCACAGGCCGATGCGAAGCCGCGCCTTGGCCGGCTTATTCAACTCAACGCCCGATAATCGTCCTCGAAGCGCACCGGCAAAGCATTTGATCGCCTTTCCGTCTGGCTTCTCCGCACGCGCCCAACGAATGGATCCATCCTCATTCATCACCGCCTCGAGCACGGCTGTAGTGCCCTGGGCTCCGGGGCACTGCTTTCGAATTTCACCTCGCGCTTGGCGCACCGCACGCTCCATGGCGGCGGTGGCCCCGGCAACATTCTCATGGGGCGTGGGCGCCACCAATGGCAGACCATCCAGCCGCCAAGGCGCCATCCACCACAGCAATGCAGCCGCGATGACCAGCAAACCAAGGAACATTGACATGCCAAGCAACCAGCGGGCACGGTTCGGTTCACGGGGCGACCGCAAAGGCAGACTGGGTTGCGTCTGTACAGTCCATGCATCGCTCTGCGTGGTCAGCGCGGCGGCGGTTTTCACACCCTGCTCATTCGGCTGCATGGCGCCTTCGCTCTGGCCATAGGCAGACTCCCCGCCTGCCTTTAAAGCCCCCATCGCCGCTACATTCTCCAGCATGGTGCCCATCGCATCGACTGAACAGCGATCCCTTGGGTCGAGACGCATCGCTCTGTCCAGAACCTCGTTCATTGCCGCACACTCTTCAGCAGAATCTGTGGGTCGCAGAATCGAGGGAGGTACAGCCTCGACCAAGGCGGCATAACTGTCCTCCGGGGCCATGGTGTGGGCATTGGGGATCACCGCGCGTGCCGTCATCATGTACACCAATACCGACCCCAATGAGTACACATCTGAACTGGGCGTTGCGGCCTCGCCAACAAACTGCTCCGGGGCAGCATACTGGGGTGTCCCGACGAAGCTCCCGACCCGTGTGATGTTGGGGCCGAAACCACCCTCAACCTTGGCGATGCCGAAATCTGCCACACGCACCATCGGCGGATCACCCGTCGAGGTAGAACTCGCTATCAACAAATTTTCAGGCTTGAGATCACGATGCGTGATGCCCAGCGCATGCCCCTTCGCAAGGGCAGCACAAACCTGAACACCGACGCTCGCTGCATCGCGAACGCTCATCGTTCCCACACGCTTCATGTGGTCGAGAAGAGACCCGCCTTCCTCGTAGCGAGTCAGCAGGTATGGCGACTGACCTTTTCGATGAACAAAACCGAGGTATTCAACAATGTGGGGGTGTTGCAGTTCCTGAAGAATCTGTGCCTCGGTTGCCAAACGCCGGAGATACGCGCCGTGGTCCCGTGAGGCGAACAGCAACTTCAGCGCGACGGCGGGGCCCGCTTCATTGCCTTCGTCATTCATCATGCGGACCAAGTAGGTCACGCCCGCTCCACCAAACGCCAGTTTGCGGATCACCCGGTAGGTGCGATCGACAATGTCGCCCGGCTGAAACACTCGCGCCCAGCCCTCCGTCGGTCGGGTACGAGCGCACGCCAGATTGGGACACGCGGCGTCGGCCTTCTGAAAGGTCGTCAGGCACGAAGGACAGTACAAGGTTTGCGAATCGTCATTCACCGGACCGATGATACCGACTTGTCGTACACTGCGGGGGAAAGATCCGAACCATCCCGATCAACGAGTGACGCATGATCGACTCCATGACATTTGGCTTGGTCCGGGAGACCCTTCCCGAGGAGCGTCGTGTCGCACTGACTCCCATGGGCGCGGAGCGGTTGACGTCGCTTGGCCACGCGGTGCTCGTGGAATCAAAAGCAGGAGCATTGGCCGGATTCACCGATGATGACTACCGCGCGGTTGGCGCCACCGTGAGTTTGGGCGCTCGAGAGGTCGCGGGCGTGTCCGATGTCTTGATCAAATGCCATGCGCCCAACCCGTCCGAGTGCAGCTTGATTCGCCCTCGAGGCACCATCATGGGCTTTCTCCACCTCGCGAACGACAAGGCACAAACCTTGCGGCAAACGCTTCGCGACAAGGAATGCACATCCATCGCACTCGAATTGCTGGAGGACCACGATGGAACGCGGCCCGTCCTCGAGGCTGTATCGGCGATTGGCGGTCGGGTAGCCATACTCATGGCGGCGCAGCACATGTTGTCGGGTGAGGGGGGCCAAGGGAGGTTGCTCGGGGGTGCTCCCGGAGTGCCACCTCTCCGGGTTGCAATCGTGGGTGCGGGCGCTGCCGGCGAAGCGGCAGCGCGCGAGGCCCAGCGCCTAGGAGCGCAGGTGACGGTACTGGATGAAGACTCGAACGCCTTGCGCCGTGTTCACCGTCGAATTGACGGGATCACCACAGCAATGGCGGGAGGCTCGCTCCTTGATGAGGCCGTTGCGCGTGCCGACTTGTTGCTGTGCGCCGTCGCCAGTCGAGGACGACCGGCACCGCAAATTGTAAGTCGAAGGCACGTCCGAACCATGCCCTCCGGTGCGCTAATTATTGACATGAGCATCGATGAAGGAGGGGCTTGCGAAACCACGCGAACACACACTGAAGACCGCACCTACATGGAAGAAGGAATCCGACATTTGTGCATACCCAACCTTCCGTCCGAGGTCGCACACACGGCGTCCGTGGCCTTCACCAATGCGATTCTGCCGTACCTCACTCGCATCGCGGAAGAAGGTGTCTCCGCCGCGCTGGCGTCTGAGCCCGCCCTGTATCGGAGCGCCGTGTATATCGATGGTCTGCTGCGAAATGCATCGGTGGCCGAGCTGACCGGCGAGCCGTTGGGGTCTTAGGCACCCTCGAGAAATCGCTCAAGGGGCAACACACAGAATCCCCACCGAGAGGCCTCACCCCAGCGCACGCGGTAGGCGTCCAAGCTCCGGCTTCGACTCAGCGTATCCTCGATGTACCCGCAGCCCGTGTACCCGCGTTTGTGGCCCCAAAGGCCCTTGTGCTGCTTCTCCTCGCAAACAGAGACGCCTTGGTCCAGCGTTCCCGGCGTGGCGCCCTCGATCGGGCGGCAAAGCCATTCACGCTTCACATCAAAGATGGTGATCTTGTATGACCGCTTTGCCGCCCACTTGCCGCCCTTCGTTCGGACCATGCCCAAACCCTTGAGCACCCGAACTTGGTCAGACCCGTTCTCACGGATCCACGCGCGCAGGTCTGCAACTCGGACCGTCTCAATCCATGAATTCATCCCCACGGACTTGGCCACTGGCGATACCCAGGCCACTTGGGCAGATTCGGGAATCGAGTTCACATCGGCACAACTCTGCCCATGAGCAAGCCCAATGGACGCCAACACAATCGCAATCATTCACGCCCCCGTACGTCGAGCAAACTGGCCCACTCTTTGTGCGCCCGACTGCCCACAACAGACAAATCAGGAGGAGCCGCTGCTTCCAATAAAAACCGTTCTCTCAGGCGAGCCAGTCGACGCATTGAGTCCGACGCCAGCCGGTCATGGGTCGGATCCTGTTCAGCCAAATGGATGAGGGTCTCCCACGCTTCGACTTGCAGGTCGAGCTGTTTGCACATCAAGAACAGGTCCACCGTTGCTCGGCATGCGAGGTCGAGTTGCTGCTCGAGAGGAAAGCGTCCTCGAACGGCTTTCATCTCCATGTCATCGGATACGATAATGCCCCTGTGACCGAGACGCTCCCGAAGCCAGCCACGCAGAATGGGGCTGGACATCGTGGCCGGCACGGCCTCGTCGAGGGCTGGAAACATGACATGAGCCGTCATGACAATTTCCACCTCTTCCGCCACCGCCTTGGCAAAGGGCATTAGCTCGCATTCCGCGAGGTCGCCCGGGTCCTTGTCCACCACCGGCAGCTCAAGATGGGAATCCGTGCTGGTATCGCCGTGGCCAGGGAAGTGCTTGACTGCACCCATCACCCCCGCATCGTGCAGGCCTTCCAAAAACGCACTCACGTGTCGGCCTACGGCCCCAGGTTCCCGAGAGAATGAGCGGTCTCCAATTACGGGATTGGCAGGGTTCGAGTCCACGTCCGCACACGGTGCCCAGTCCAGATTGAACCCCATGGCGCGCAGTTCCTGCGCGATGGCGCGAGCGGTCTGACGGGTTGCTTGCTCGTCATCGATGTTGCCCAAATACCGCATTGGTGGCCACGGCGTTGCGCGCACTCGCAGCACTCGACCCCCTTCTTGATCGACGGTCAGCAAGGCCGGGCTGTGTTCCGGCACCAACGCAGCGAGCTCCCGGTTGAGCTCCCGAACCTGCGCGGGCTCTTCAATGTTTCGGGCAAACAGGATGAAACCCGCGGGGGATGCATCCCGAACAAACGCACGAAATTCTGGGGAAGGCGTTGTGCCCTCAAAGCCCAAAATAAGGCGTTGGGCAGCCCACCGTTTTCGGTCTGCGAGCGTCGTCTGCTCCCCAACGGCTGGACGACTCATGGGGCTGGATGCTCCGCAAGCTCAATCAGCACGCCCCCGCATGACTTTGGATGAATGAAAACCACTCGGGTCCCGTGGGCTCCGGGTTGAGGCTCGTCGGAAAGAAAACGGTACCCCTTCCGTTTGAGACGGTCCATATCGGCATCAATGTCATCGGTCTCGAAGCAGAGGTGATGCAAACCGCCTCCACGTTTCTCAAGATACGCGGCAACCGGACCTCGCCCCTCCATGGGGTGGATCAGTTCGATTTGAGTCCCATCCACCGGCAAAAACACCGTCGTAGTGGACTGCGAGGGAACATCTTCCCGACCGGCGAGGTGCAGCCCAAGGTCGGTGGCAAATCGCTCAATGGCTGCCGTTAAGTCCGGCACCGCGATTGCGATGTGATCCAGTCTGGTAATCATGAATCGTTCCCTAACACCCTTCCTTTCTCCCGCATGCGACAATGGGCGCGACCCGGAGCCGAACATGCCGCCCACAGACTGGCCGACCCACTACGTCGCTGAACGACCTTTCATCAACTTATTTGGCCGAACCTATCGGATCTTCGACGGCGGAAGGTTGGCCTTCTTCGTTCGCCAGAAACTCTTCAAACTGAAAGAAGCCATCAATGTCTACGGCGATGACACCATGCGCGACATTCGACTTGAGATTCGCGCCCGAAATGTCATCGACTTCTCTGCAACCTACGACATCAACGACCCGACCCAAAACACGCTCGTCGGCGGCTTCCGTCGGAAGGGAGTTCGCTCTCTTCTCCGCGACACTTGGACCATTCTCGACGCGAGCGGTGTTGAAATCGGGACCATCGAAGAGGATTCCGCGCTCGTTGCGATGTTCCGCCGTTTCCTAACGAGCCTGATTCCACAGACCTTTTACGTTTCAATCAACGGAACTCGGGCAGGTATCATTAAACAGCGATTTAACCTCTTCAAGATCGTTTACGACGTATCCATACAATCGCCCCACTTTGATCCTCGGATGGGAGTGGCCGCATCCATCCTGCTAATGGCCATCGAAGGACGCCAGACATGAACCGAATATGGATCGCAACCGCACTCCTGCTGTCCACTATGGCAGCGTGTGACTGGGACCAACGTCGCGGCAAAGGACGGTATGGCAAAGGCTCTTGGGGCGGCAACACTGTCAAGGACTGGCGGGTGCTGGTTGAAGCGGTCGACGTCGGAGTGGGCTCTGTGGCCCGCGAATTGGTGACCCACGGCACGCTCGAGAGCGAAGCCATGGCCGACATCACCCCCGAGGCGGGCGGTGTCGTTCAAGAGATCCGCGTCGAAGAGGGAGATTCTGTTCGGGCCGGAAGCATCCTCGCTGTGCTCTCCAACCCCAGCTTAGAGGCAGGCAGCGCTCGAGCTCGGGTGGAACTTTCGCAGGCCCAGCGGCGATTCGAACAAGCCCAAACCCTTCATGCGCGCGGCGCCATCTCGGATACCGAGTTTCAAGAAGCGGAGGATGGATTCGCGATTGCAAAAGCCAGCCATCGTGAGGCGACCGGGTCAGCGGGGTTCACCCGGCTCACGAGTCCGATCGATGGAACGGTGTCGATCCGGGACGTACGACTTGGCGAACTCGCAGGCGGCGCACAACGAGCCTTTCAGGTGGTGGACCTCAATCGTCTTCGAGTGATCGTGAACTTGTCCGAGGGTGACCTCGAGTATTTGTCGATCGGGCAACCCGTTGTGCTCGCCGGCACCTACGATGACAAGGCAACGTCCACCGGCGAAATCCTTCGGATTAGCCCAGTGGTCGATGAAACCTCGGGCACCGTCCGCGTCACCATCGCCGTGCACACGGATGACAAAACCGGTGGACGCCTACGTCCGGGACAATTTGTTGAGGTTCGCATCGAAGTCGACCGACACTCCGATGTCATGACCATTCCAAGGCGTGCGGTGTACTGGCAGGACGGCGCCCCGGTCGCTTGGCGCATCACGGACAAGCCGCCTGCTGAAGAGAACGCATCTCGCGGCAAGTGGAGCAACCGGGGAAACGGCGATGACAAAGATGACTGGTTCAAGAACCTCTTCAAGAACGCTCAGGAGAAAAAAGAATCCTCTGACCCTTGGGAAGGCGTACCCCGGCGCATGGTCGAACGGGTCAGTCTGTCCCTTGGCTATACAGACTCCGTGAACGCTGAGATCACGGCCGGGCTGGCCCGAGGCGACACCATTGTGAACATCGGCGGTGAGAACCTTCGCCCCGATGCCGAGGTCAAGCTTCCCGGTGATCCCAATCCGAAGCGCCCCGAGCGCGGCGACAAGAAACCGGATGACGAAGAAGGCGAAGACGAGTGAACGTGTTTGAGCGGGTCGTACGCCGACCAGTGGCAACGTGGATGGTCGCCATTGCCGCCGCGGTGTTCGGCTTGGTGTCCTACGAGCGTCTGCCCCTGAACCTCATGCCCGACCTCTCGTACCCCACGATCACCGTGCGGACCGAGGTCGCTGGGTACGCACCCGAGGAGGTTGAGGTTCAGGTGTCCCGGCGCATCGAGGAGGCGCTGGCCACGACGCCCGGTCTCGTCGAGTTGGAAAGCCGTTCCCGTGCAGGCATGTCGGATGTCATCCTCGAGTTCTCGTGGGGCACCGACATGAACAAGGCGAGTCAGTCCATCCGCGAGCAGTTGCAGACCACGTTTCTACCCGATGATGCGGATCGGCCGCTAATTCTGCGCTTTGACCCAAACCTCGACCCGGTCATGCGCGTCGCCATATCGGCCCCCGAATCTGCAGACCCGCAGGCACAACTTCAAGAGTTGCGAACCGTCGCGGAGCGGCAGATCAAGCGCCGTCTTGAAGCGATGGATGGGGTGGCGAGCGTTCGCGTTCGCGGCGGGTTGGCCGCTGAAATTAAGATCGAAGTCCGAGAAGGATGGATGGCGGCCAGAGGGATCACGATCGAACAGGTCGCCGCAGCGTTGACCGAGGAAAACGTAAATCTCCCCGGTGGCGCCATTTTAGAGGGCGACTACGAGTATTTGGTTCGTACCGTGGGCGAGCTCGTGACCGTCGACGACATCCGAGCGATCCAGATCAAACGAGCCGACGGCGTGGTCGTGCCCTTGACCGAACTGGCGACAGTCACCGAGGGATTTCGAGAACGTGAAGTGGTGAGCCGACTTGATGCAGCCGAATCAGTGGAACTCGAGATCTTCAAGTCTGCGGACGCCAACATTGTGCAGTTGTCCCGGCGGATTCGTGCCGTTTTAGGCGCCGATGACCAGTCCCACCAGAAGTCCGAGTGGGGCCGCCCCTCGACGATCAAAGACCAGCTTCCCGACGACGTATCAATGGCCATCCTCGAAGACCAAGCCGGATTTATCGAGGCCAGCATCAACAACCTCCGTTCGACGGCCCTGCTGGGGGCGGTGTTGGCCGTATCCATTTTGTTCATGTTTCTTCGGGATGTCCGCGCAACGCTGATCATCGCGACCGCAATTCCTCTGTCAATCATCGCTACCTTCGCTCCGATGTACCTCGGCGGCGTCAGCTTGAACCTGATGAGTCTCGGCGGATTGGCGCTCGGAATCGGAATGCTGGTCGACAATGCCATCGTTGTTTTAGAAAACATTCACGTGCAGCGAGAACGAGGCCTTGGTCGAATCGAAGCGGCCATCACAGGCACGAAGACTGTTGCAGCAGCGGTCATCGCATCGACACTCACGACCGTGTGCGTGTTTATGCCCATTGCGTTTGTCGAGGGCGTAGCCGGACAACTTTTTGGTGACCTTGCCCTTGCCGTCGTGTTTTCCCTACTCGCTTCGTTGGTCGTTGCCCTGTTTTTCGTTCCGATGCTTGCGGCATACGATGTCACAATCAACGATGACCGCAGTCCATTCATGGCCATTTCTCGCTCCGGTCGATTTGAATCCATCGGTCAGTTGCGCACGGCTTGGCGGTCTTCTGCACGGTGGCAACAACCCTACTTGCTGATTCGCTTTGCCGTCCGCGTCGTTTGTGAAGCCGTCGCTGTGCTCGCGATGGGCATCGCGACCGTCATGGTGCGGCCCGTCATCTGGTTTTTGAAACGCATCTTGCGCTTGGTATTCCGACGGGCGAACGCCGCAGCCAGTCGATTCCACGAACGCTACCAACAACTCGATGGACGCTACAGTGGCCTGATTCAGGCGGCCCTTGATCGCCCCGCTACCGTCCTTGGTTCAGCCGCTGTGATTGTCGCGATTAGCATTCCGCTGTTCAGCACGCTCGGGCAATCGCTTATTCCCGAGATGCACCAAGGCCGCTTCACTGCAGAGATCGCACTCCCCGTCGGTTCCCCGTTGTCAAGAACGGTCGATCGCGTGGTCGCGGCCGAGAAGGAATTGGTCAACGACCCTGACATCGTCCACATCCACTCGGTGGTGGGCACCGAAAGTCGCGCGGACAGCCGCTCGGACGAGGGTGAGCATACGGCCCGGTTAATGATCGAGGTTCGCGGCGGCGGTGGAATCGAATCCCGTGAGCGGGCCGTAATGGACCGCGTGCGAGAGGCGCTGACCGACCCGACCGACGACCCGATCGCTGTGCGCATGGTTCGGCCAAGCCTGTTTTCGTTCCGAACGCCCATCGAGGTTCTCCTGTTTGATTCCGATTTGGACCGACTGCAGCAAAGCTCGAGCGCAACCGTGGACGAACTCCAACAAGTCGAAGGGCTGACCGACATCCGGTCCAGCCTGTCGCCCGGCTATCCTGAAGTGCGGATTGACTACGACCGAACGCTGTTGACTCGATTCAACCTGAGCACCGGTGGAGTGGCTCGGGCGATTCGAACAAAAGTGCTTGGAACCACGGCAACCACGCTGTCGCGCGGCGATGGACGGGTCGATCTCAGTGTGCGCCTCGACCCCTCCCAGCGGCGAGGCATCGAGATGCTGAAACGCCTCAATGTAAATCCAGAGTTGAATCCACCAATTCCTCTGGTCAGTGTTGCACGCTTCTCCGAGGAAGTCGGCCCCAGCGAGATTCGCCGGATTGACCAGCGCCGAGCCGTGGTGGTCAGCGCCAACATGGATGGATTTGACCTTTCAGGAATGTCTGAAACGATCCAAGACCGGATCGGTCAGTTGACCCTCGAGAGTCAGGCCGAGATGGGGGGCCAAAATCGAGAAATGCAACGCTCCATGAAGAGCATGCAGTTCGCCCTGATGCTGGCTCTGTTTTTGGTCTACGTCATCATGGCGAGCACGTTCGAGAGCATTCTCCACCCGTTTGTCATCCTGCTCAGTGTCCCCCTCGCGCTGGTTGGTGTGGGGGTTGGGTTGCTGGTTACACAAACAGCGGTGAGCGTCGTGGTGTTGATCGGTGCCATCGTTCTGTGCGGAGTTGTGGTCAACAACGCCATTGTCTTGGTCGATACCATCAATCAACATCGGGCCAGCGGGATGGAACGGGTCGAATCGATCAAAACCGCAGCACAACTTCGCCTGAGACCCATCCTGATCACCACACTGACCACAATTTTGGGTCTGCTGCCCTTGGCCTTGGGGTTCGGCGAAGGCGGAGAGATCCAGCGCCCCCTGGCGCTCACCATCATTGCGGGGTTGACGAGTGCCACCGTCCTTACCCTCGGGGTAATTCCCGTCGTGTACCTGACCCTCACCCGGACGCTTGAGCGATGATTCGGCTTCTCGCACGCTTGAGTGTGGGTCGGCCCGTGACGGTGGTGATGACCTTCATGGCCCTGATCCTCATGGGGACTATCGCGTGGGAAAAGATCCCGGTTGAGATGATGCCAGGGCGGTTTTCGTTGAATCAGATGTGGGTCTGGATTCCATACAAAGACTCCACACCCCGCGAGACCGAACGGCAGGTTGTCCGACCCATGGAAGAACACCTCTCCACAGCACCGGGCCTCAAGGAGATGAACACCCGCGCATCCCGAGGGTCAGCACGAGCCAGTCTGTCCTTTCACCGCAGTGTGTCGATGGATGAGGCATACAACGCCGTCGCCGATCGACTCGAACGAGCCATGGCCGACTTTCCAGACGATCTCGATCGATACTGGATCTACCGATGGAGTCCGGGCGATGAACCCATAATTTGGGGTGGTATACGCCTTCCTGATGGTGTCGAAGACCCGGACCAGATGGTTACCGACATCGTCCAGAATCGGCTCGAGCGCATACCGGGGGTCGGCAATGTTGATGTGTGGGGCATCGACTCCCAAGCCGTTTACATCGACATCGACCGCGATGCCTTGATGGCCCATCGGGTCAATCTCTGGGACGTGATGGGTGACCTGCAGACCGACAACTTTCAGATGGCTTCGGGTCGGATCGTGGACCGGGGCAAAGTCCGATACGTACGCAGCCTAGCCCGCTATGATGATCTCGAAGAGTTGCGCCAGTATCCAATCGGCAACAACCTCGTGCTATCCGACATCGCGCGCGTCGAACGGCGCTTCGGATCGCATGCTCAGATTGCGCGAATCGAAGGACAAGATGGTGTTGCTTTCGGCATTTATAAAGAGAGTGACGCCAACACAGTCATGGTCTCCAACGCGATCACGGATACCTTTGCCGACATCGAGAGAGACCCACGCTACGAAGGAGCACGTTTCGTCACCTTTTTCGATCAAGGCGATCTGATCCAAGAATCGATCGACAACGTGCTGCATACGGCTGCGTGGGGTGGCTTATTCGCCGTCGTGGTGCTCTTTGCGTTTCTTCGCCAATGGAAGATGACTCTGCTGATCGCGTCCTGCATTCCGTTCACGCTGTTGCTCACGGTCACACTCACATACTTTGCGGGTCGATCACTGAATCTGTTGAGTCTGATGGGCCTGATGCTGGCGGTGGGTATGGTGGTTGACAACGCCATTGTCGTGGTGGAAAGCATCTACGCGCGCCGCCAACAAGGCGAGGACGCCAAAACGGCATCCGTTCAGGGCACCATCGACATCGGCCTCGCCATTACCCTTTCGACCATGACCACCATGGTCGTGTTTTTGCCCATCATTCTGATGAGCGGCGATGCCGACTTCAGCTTTTTCATGAGTGAATTGGGGATGCCTGTGGTCTGGGCCCTCGGCGCCAGTCTATTGGTCGCCCTCTATTTCACACCATTGACCACAACCATCATCCGAAACGACAAGCGGATCGAAGAGCCTGCATGGGTCAAGTGGCTGGCGAACCACTACCGAAGAACGCTGTCGTGGTTCCTGCGCCAACGCACCGACGGCTTGATGCTGGTGCTCACGATCCTGTTCGTCACCATCGCAGTCCCCGTGCAAGCGGTCGGCTGCGAGGACACCGGCGGCAGCGGAGGAGGAGAGTTCGCAATCCGATACTCAGTTGGGCCGGATGCAACCACTCAAGACCGACTCAGTGTGGTCGAGACCGTTGACGCCTTTGTGTCGGAAAACCGCGAAACATGGGGGATCAGAACATGGCGATCTCGCATGAATCTAATGGCCAAGAGCGGCAGCACCTCGGTGTACCTTTCCAGCGACCGTGACCCATCGATGATGAGTCGGGGCGAGGTCATCGAAGATGCCAAGTCAAAGATGCCAGAAATTCCCGGAACCCAGCTCCGCATCGGATGGGGCGGCGGCGGCGGTGAACAAAAACAGATCAAGCTGTACCTCCACGGCGAGGACACTCAGACCCTCGAGTCCCTCGCCGAAACGGTTCAACGCGTTGTCGCGGCTATACCCAGTGTGGTGGGCGCGGTCCCGCAGCTCGAAGAAAACGGCGGTCAAGAGATTCGACTCAATGTCGACCGCACCGCAGCAAACCGATTTGGGGTGAGCCCCAATCAAATCGGTCGAACGGTGGGCTTCGCTCTCCGCAGTACGCTTCTTCCCGACTTTGTCGATGAGGAAAAAGACATCCCCGTGGTGAGCCGGTTCGAAGCCGAAGACCGAGCAGACCTCAATCGACTCATGGACTTCCCAGTGTGGTCCAACACCAGCCGAAAGATGGTCCCGCTCCGTGCGCTCACGGATGCCGGGTACGCCCAAGGCCTCGGCTCAATCCAGCGAGAAAACCGGGTGACGAGCTACCCCATCGTGATCGATGTCGCCGATGAGGTCTCGCAGAGCGCGGCTTGGACCAATATCGAGGGCGCCTTGCAGAGCATGAAGTTCCCCCAGGGATACACTTGGTCCCGAAGCTGGAGCCAAGAAATCGACACCGAAGAACGCGGCGCGCAAATCATGGCGCTGGTGCTCTCCATCACCTTTGTGTTTTTAATCATGGGCGTTCTGTTCGAGAGCTTCCTGCTGCCCTTGAGCATCATCACAACGATTCCCATGGCCTTTTTAGGCGCCTATTGGACCCTCTACTGGACCGACACGCCGCTGGACATGATGGGGGCCGTCGGGCTCGTCATCTTGGTGGGCGTCGTGGTCAACAACGGCATCGTGTACATCGACCTCGTGACCCGACTACGGGCCGCGGGAGCCGACCGCATTGATGCGCTTGTGGAAGGCGGTGCTCGTCGGCTTCGTCCCATCCTCATGACTGCATTGACCACCATTTTTGGCTTGCTCCCCATGGCGGTCGGGGACTCGTCCTTCGTTGGAATGCCCTACTACCCGCTCGGGCGGGTGGTGGCCGGGGGCCTCGCCACCGGCACCGTCCTCACACTGTTCCTGTTGCCGTTCCTGTACACGGTCTTGGACGACATGCGCATCACGAGTCGCCGATGGGTGGCCTATGTTGTGACCAACAAGAAGGAGGCACAGCCATGATTGCCCCATTCCTGCTCATCTATTCCTCCGTTGCGGCATCGGCAGGGGATGCACTGGAACTAACCTACGACGCCGTGCTCAAGTCCGCTGTGGCCAACAATCCGACCTTGCTGGGTGCTCAGTACGACGTCGAGGCGGCGAGGGGAACCCTGATGGCAGCCCGGGGGATCTTCGACCCAGCCTTCGAGGCCACCGCATCCCAAAACCAGTTTACTTCCGAGTCGACGCGCGAATTCGGAGAGGTTCTCAGTGAGTTCGACAGCGCATCATGGAGCACTAGCCTGAATCAAAACCTCCCGACGGGGACCAACATCAACGTGAGTTGGACGACCACCACGAGCCGATTCCGGTACGAACTGCGCAACACAAGCTACACCGTGGAACAGCAAGAGCCATTGTTCGAATCTCGAATGGTGACCTCCTTGACCCAAAACATCCTCGAAGGTCACCGATTGGCGAGCAATCTCGAAGGTGTACGATCCGCCGCGCGGGGGATGGACATCGCGGAGGCCAGTCAACGCAGAGCACGTCAACAGACTCTCGCCGATGCTGCCAGCGCCTATTGGAGCACCCGCACGCAGTGGAAACTCGCTGACATTGCGGCCGCTGCCATCGATGCTGCCATCGAAGAACAACGAGTTGTGCACGCCAAGGTTGAGCAAGGGACGCTTGCGCCGGTGGAGCGCACCCGTGTTGACGCTGCCGTGGTTCAGGCCCGCCGAGAGTCCCTGCGTGCCCTCGACGCTGCGCGCAGCGCGGAAGACGCCCTCTTGCTCATGATCGGACAGCCCCCGGGCACCTCGATACTCTTGGTCTCCGTGCCCAGTGATCCCGCCACAGTAGTGATTGACTCCACCGCGGTCGAAACGGCAGCCATCGAGGGAAATCCAGAGCTGCATGTCGCTCGGATTCAAGAACACAGTGCGGAGATGGCACGCTTGGATGCACGGCACCGCTTGCTCCCCGAGCTGAACCTCAACGCCAGTTATTCGCTCGTCGGCTACGAACAATCGGCCGTAGCGGCGCGGGAAGAGTTGTTAAGCGGTGACCTGCCTGAATGGCGCATGGGCGCCACCTTGAGCATGCCGTTGCTCGGGAGAGCGGATCGCGGGCAGGCGCTGTCCCGTTCCGCCGAAGCCGCCAAGGCACGCTCAGAGCGACTGCAACTGGAGCGACGAATACGCTCCGAGGTTCGCGCTCAGCTTCGCGTGATTGAGGCAGCGACCGTGGAGATTCAGTTGGCAGCAGCCAACCTTGAACTGGCGACACAGACCCTCGAAGCCGAGCGAGCATTGACGGATGCAGGGCGAGCCATTCAAAAGGATCTTCTCGAGTCGATCGCGGCAGTCGACGATGCCAAGACTCAGTTGGAACGCTCGAGGGGGGACTATCAACTGGCCTTGATCGAACTCGAGCGACTCAAAGGCACGCTGTAAAGGAAGACCGAGGCCGCTGCGCGTGTTTCGAACCTGTCTTGGAGATTACCGAATGAAGCGACACAACCTCTATGCCACCGTTTTCGCCTTCTGTCTCGGTGCTGGTGCTGCCCAAGCCACCGGGTTGATCGCCCCAAACGAACCATCTGGTGTACCCGCAACGCCGCTCCTTCGACAAGCGGCTACTCCACCTCAGGCGCCCGAAGGCGCCTACAACCCCACGCTGTCTCTCGCCCCCTTGGTCAAGGCTCTGCAGCCGGCGGTTGTGAACATTCACGTTGAACAGAACGTACGGAATGAAATGTCCTCCATGTTCGAGTTCTTCGCACCGTTCATGGTGCCCCCCGAGGCCCGACAAGGCGACGGGTCTGATTTTCGGGTTCAGACTGGACAAGGGTCGGGCTTCCTCATTTCCCCGGACGGCTATCTGCTGACGAACCATCACGTCGTGGCCGACGCCGACAGTGTAAAAGTCAAGCTCGCCGACGACCGTGAGTTCGAGGGCACCGTGGTCGGCACCGACTCGCGAATCGACATTGCCCTCATCAAGATCGATGCAGAAAACGCTCTGCCGTACGTCGCCAGCGGCACGTCGAACGAAATGAGCGTCGGCGATTGGGTGGTTGCCATCGGCAATCCGTTCGGACTCAGTCACACCGTCACCGCAGGCATCATTAGCGCCAAAGGGCGAGTGATTGGTGCCGGACCGTACGACAACTTCATCCAAACCGATGCCAGCATCAACCCCGGTAACTCTGGTGGTCCACTCTTTAATCTCGCTGGCGAGGTGATTGGCATCAACACGGCCATCAATGCATCGGGGCAAGGAATTGGGTTTGCCGTTCCCATGGACATGGTGTCACCCTTTTTGAATGACTTAAAAACCGACGGCGAAATCGCCCGCGGGTGGCTTGGCGTTAGCCTTCAAAACCTCGATAAGGAACTCGCCTCCGGACTCAACTTGGGGACCTCCAGCGGGGTGCTGCTGAGCGAAGTTCACGTTGACCAACCGGCCGACAAGGCCGGCCTTCAGCCGGGAGACCTGATTCAATCGGTGGATGGTGCGGAGGTCGACAACTCCGCTGATTTGGTTCGGCTGATCGGTCGACACAGAGCGGGCGACAAGGTGAAGATCGGTGTGATTCGAAACGGCAACGAACGCGTGGTCTCCGCCAAGCTCGGGAAGCGCCCATCGGAAAAGGAAATTCGAACCGCACGCTTTGAATCCAACTCCATCGATCGGGGACCAGAAAAGTCACCTGTTCTGAACAAACTCGGCTTTGCCGTTGAACCGATGCCCGGCGGCGGGGCCCGAGTCACAGACGTCACGAGCGACACACCGGCCGCTGGAAAACTGCGTTCTGGCGACATCATCATTGAGGTTAACGGAACGCCAGTCCGGCAACTTGGCGACTTGGTCAAAGCATTGGTTCGACGAGGACAACACAACGTCATGGTCGTTAAACGGGACGGTCGCCAGATCTATGTCGCCCTACCCAAGCCCTGACATCCAGCTCCCTCAGGCTTAAGGCGTCTGTATGATACCGCTCCTCTCTATCCTTTCGGTCGGCGGCTGTGATGCCCTGCGCGCCACGGTAGTCGACCTCTATCCTCAGTCCTACACCCCCGACCTTGCTGCCGGCAGTGGAGCCACTGTGGGCGGCGGGGGGCGCCATGATTGGCCCAGTGGCGTCCCCCGATTCTCTGAGGACGATGCTCTGCGCACCCAAGCCGCCATCCACCTGCAGCCCGTATTGACCGGCTCCAGTCAGCCCACAGAAATGATCTTCTTTCCGGGCTCCGAAACGCAAGGTTTGCTCCTCGAAAAAGGGGGCACGCTCCAGCGGTTTGACCTCGCTGAAGGCCGCTTAGACACCGTGATGCATGTGGCCGTTTCGACCGAGTCCGAACAAGGTCTCCTCGGTGCGGCCCTTCATCCCGACTTCACCACCAACGACCGAATGTTTCTCCACACATCCGAAAAGAGAGGAGCGGAGAAGGTGGGGGTGGTCAGCGAGTGGCGGTACAACTCGGGTCAGCCCGAGCGCACGCGGACGGTCATCGAGGTAAACCAGCCGTACGCCAACCACAACGGCGGGAGCATCGCCTTTGGGCCCGATGGCTACTTGTTCATCGGCCTCGGCGATGGAGGGTGGCGCGATGACCCGCACAATCACGGTCAGAACGGGACGACCTTACTGGGCTCAATGCTCCGGATTGATGTTGGCAACGCTGCACGTGAAAACGGGTACACGATACCCGCCGACAATCCGTGGGTGGGGCATGCCGACGTAGCCGATGAAGCATGGGCCATCGGACTTCGGAACCCTTGGAAGTTCAGTTTCACACCGAGCGGGGACCTCATCGTGGCTGACGTGGGCCAAAACGCCTTCGAAGAGGTCAACCTAGTCCGCGCCAAAGCCAACCTCGGGTGGAACGACCGCGAGGCTTCTCATTGCTTCCCCGAGGGCCGTGACTGTAGCACTGAGGGACTCACCGACCCCATCTACGAATACCCACATCGGGAAGGAAAAAGCATCACAGGCGGGTACGTGTCCACGTCATCGTCGGTGCCGGTCATCGAGGGGCTGTATGTATTCGGGGATTTCGTCACGGGCCGATTTTGGGCCATTGATGTCCCGGAAGCGGCCGACGGAACTCAGGTCCCAGCCACCGCTCTGGGTCAGTGGCCCGTGCTCCCTTCGACGTTTGCGCGCTCGGCGAGCGGACGTCTTTACGTCACCGATTTCGGGTCAGGAACGGTCTTCCGCATCGATGCGGGCTGAGCATCAGCGCACGGGGTCGGGAGTCTGAGCGCTTCGAACCGCGGCGACAAAGGCAGCCATCCGTTTGGGATCTTTCACGCCGACGCTGCTCTCAACGCCACTGCAGACATCGACTCCGTAGGGGCGAAGGCTTCGAATCGCCTCACCGACGTTGCCTGCGTTGAGGCCACCCGCGATGATCAATCGGTGGTCACCGTGCAACGATCGAACCCGTTCCCAATCGGCAGGCACACCGCTTCCCGGTTGCGGACCATCGACCAACACAATGGGATGTTCACGCTTTGCAGATTGGACGTATTCACCGATTCGCTTGTGGAGATCGGGGCCGTCGTCAAAGGCAAACAACCAGTTGGCGTCCATTGCCGCGGGGACGGTGGCGTCGGCCATCAGTTGAATCACATCGGGTTGCAACGAGTTTACGATTTCCTCCAACTCCTCCGTTGAAGGACGACCGCACACCGCAACGACATCAACGCCCTTGGGCACACGCGCCTTCAACGCTGCAGCGCGGTCGATGGTTAACTTCCGAGGAGACGGGTCCAGCACAAGCCCGATCGCATGCACGCCGAGTTCAATGGCGGCATCAATGCCCCGCTCAGTGGTGAATCCACAAATTTTGATCCGAAGGCTCAACGTGCTCCCCACTCGTCCACGCGACCCCCTAACCGATGTTCGATTTTATCGACGAAAACAGTGATTTTAGGCCGCCGCATCAACGAGGAGAAAGTTTCTCAATAGCCGATCTCCGTTGGGTGTCAGAATGCTCTCCGGGTGGAATTGAACTCCCCAGATGGGGAGCGTGCAGTGACGCAGACCCATCACCTCTCCGTCATCGGTGTGGGCCTGCGATCGAAGGGTGTCGGGAAGGCTCTCCTGCGAGACGGCGAGAGAGTGATAGCGCCCAACAACCAGCGGATTGGGGAGCCCCGTAAACAGCCCCTCACCATCGTGATGGACCTTGCTGTCCTTGCCGTGCATGAGTTGTTTGGCGGGCACGACGTCCGCCCCGAACACGGTAGCAATCGATTGGTGCCCGAGACAGACCCCAAGGATTGGTACGATGCCGGAAAACGACTGAATCATTTCCATCGATATTCCCGCGTCGGTCGGTCGACCCGGACCCGGTGAAATGCAGAGATGGGTCGGTTGCAGCGCGTGGGCAGCATCAAGGTCGATTTGGTCGTTTCTGTGCACCTGAACATCGGCCCCCATGACCATAAAGGCCTGAGCGAGATTGAAGGTGAACGAGTCGTAGTTGTCGATGAGCAGGAGGCGCTTCGCCATGCATTGGCCTCAGTTAGTCCGTCGTTCCCGATACTGTAAACGGCTCGGAGGGGTTGTTGTCATCATCAAAGACGATGAACTGAAATTCATACTGGGCGGCTTGGTAACACTGTACGCCCACGACTTCGCTTGAGAATGCGCCTTCGCAGAACCCCGTTGACGGGTCGCAGACGATGCCGACTTCAGTGTCGGTTCGGGTCCCCTCAAGCCACAATGAAACCAGTCCACCCGGCTTGATGCTCTCGATCCCTTGCGGATCCGTGGCGGCGGCATTGAAGAACCACTCTTCCAGCAAGCCCGTTCTCTCGCAAATGGCTTGGGCGAACGTAATGACAGGGGCGTCATCTTCAGGGCCTCCATCGGCGTCTCCCCCAGATCCACCGTCGGAGTCCGATTCATCTTCAGAGGCATCGCCCGTGTCTCGCTTCGCCTGATTCACCCCCAGTACCGTCGACCCGCAGCCCACGACCACACCAAAAAACAAGATCAATGGGTGCATCGATTCCTCCTGTCGAAGCTGTCTAATACGGAAATGGGACAGCGTATACCGTTTAAAACCTACCCAAGAAACGACTTTTAGTATACACTTGTCGTGTCAATGGTTTTTGGAGTTGCCCCATGATGTTTTCTGACCACGAATGCCGAGAGTTGGCCGCCTTCTTCGCAAAGCGCTTTTCTGAGCCCTCGGTTCGGACCATGCTGGCTCGCCAAGCGGGCATCAAGGAAGACGAAGACGGCGCTGACCCTGGCGTGGCGTGGGAGCGATTGATCACAACGGCCCAAAACCGTAGAAAGCTCCCCAAGTTGGCCATCGTTGCGGCCAAGACGGATGCAACCGACCAGAATCTCCAAGCGGTCTGCAACCTGCTCGGAGCGCGGGCTCGCATCGTACGCAACCGCACGATTGCCGCTGCCGCCGCAGCGTGCCTCGCCATCTCATTCGGCTATGCAGGATTCACAATCGGCAACGATGACACGACCCCAGTCCTTGCAGAGGTCTCGCTCCCCGCAGAACCAGTCATCGAAGAAGTCCTTTCGGTCGAGGATGCCGTGGTGGTGACGGAGGCCGACCCCGTCATCGAAGAACCGCCTGAAATTCCCGATGGTCCCGCATACACAACCGCACACACCGCCCCAGAGGATCGCCCAACCGGACCCGCTTGGCGAAACGGCCGGTGCACATACAGCAACGCCGGCGACTTCATTGGATATTGGTACGCAGGCGATGAACTGCCCGGACGCCAAGGTGAGATTGCTGAGGTCAAGCTGGGCGTCAATGTTCGCATGGACTACCCCGGACTCCACAATGACTTCGATACACGAGCCAAGGTTCGATGCATCCTCAAGCGTGGTGACAAGGTCAAGCTGACCGACGCGGCCATCTTGGTGCCACCCGGCAAGTACTGGGTGCCGCTGTATCACGGCGACTTGGTCGAAGAGGCTCCCGAAGAAAACCTCGTTGCGGTCCGGTGAACGCCTCCGCATCCCGCGCGGGTTACGCCGTATAAATGGGCGACCTTACCCCAGAGCAAAAGACCGTGTACACGGCACGACTGAAGGCCGTCAGCCGGGGCCTGCTGGCCGGTAACTGTGTCGTAGGCTTGGCCTTCGCCGCCGGACTGTATGGAACAGACCGTGAGGTACCGTATGTGGTCGCGATGGCGATCGGAGCATTTGTCTTGGTCAACGTCTGCGGCATCGCGCTTCGAACCGCCTTGCGACCCATCCCGATGAGTGCGGTCCCGACGCCAACATCCACAGCGGTGAGTTCAGACTCCGATACGATTATCGATGAGCCAGAGCCGAAGATTGACGTACAGATCGATGGGGAAGAACTGGTCGAGCCCGCGCTGTTTCGAGAGTCCGACAGCAGCGAGGGGGCAAGCTTGGTGGAAGTCGAAGAAGTGCCAACCCATCCGGGTCTTGAACAGCCAAATACCGACGATTTGGCCGACCAAGACACCGAACTTGATCCCGACCGGGCACACCTACGAAACCCGGACGGGCCGGTGCTCACAGTGCCACGCACCGCTCCGCAGCCTCTCGAGACTCCAGCCGGGTCCACGGACGACGCCTAACACCATGGTCTGGTGGGTCTATGCGGCGTCCAGAACACGCGCATGCATCACTGACGATCTGAGTGAGCCCGTGCAAGAACTCGAAAAAATGACCGCTGCTGCTGCAAACTGAGCCAACGAGGCCGACATCGACGCGCCTCCGAGGGTCAACCGGACTACGATCGGTAGTGGAGGAACATGACACGGTGTCCAACTCACGCATCATCATGGTGTTGGCAGCTTCCATCGGTGCCATCAGCACCGCGGCCATCTTGGTGCGGTTGGTTCCTGATATGCACCCCATCGGCATCGCATTCTGGCGCACTGCCGCCGTCGCCCTGATTTTGTTCCCCACGTTGTTTCATCGACAAACTGCCCGGCCCAGCGGACCCATGCTGTGGTGGAGTATCGGTGCCGGATTGTGTCTGGCCTTCCATTTTTGGGCATGGTTCGCCAGTCTACAGATGACCACAGTGATTCGATCGACTGTGCTCGTATGCCTGACCCCGATTTGGGCCGGACTGTGGTCGTGGAGCGTGTTCAAGGAGCCACCAAGTGCCCGCTTTTGGGCTGGGATTGCCATCGCTCTCGCCGGCGTCCTGTGGATGACGCAAGGAGCGAACGGTGGACACTCAACGGCTAGCCTCGAGGGGGACATGCTCGCGCTCATCGGCGGCTTCTTGTCCGGCACCTACCTCACCATCGGGCGCGGCGTGCGAGCGAAGACCGACTGGGGTCCGTACGGCGCGATACTCTGCGCCTCCTGTGCGGGGTGGTTGGTGGCGCTCGCCGCGATAACGGGTTCCTCTCTTGCCGTGGTGGGTGACAACGCGCTGTGGGTGCTCCTCGCCATGGCTCTTGGACCACAACTCATCGGACACATCGGATTCGCGTGGTTGGTCCGCTACGTGCCCGCAACCATCATCGGCGCCGCCATCTTGTTGGAGCCGGTCGGCGCGTCGGTTCTGGGCGCGGCTGTCCTCGATGAATGGCCATCGGCCAGCGAGATTGCGGGAGGCGCCGTGATCTTGGTTGGAGTGCTGGTTGCAACGGCCCAAGGGAGTCAAGGCGAGTGACCGCTGAATCCATCACGCTCCGTGTCGCCGAATCGATCAATGAAATCGACCCCCATGACTGGAATCGCCTCACCGACCCCAACGACCCCTTCACCGACCACGCCTTCCTTGCATTGCTCGAAGAAAGCGGCAGCGTCGGACCCCGAACCGGCTGGATTCCAGTCCACCTGCTGGCCCATCGCGGGACGCAACTGGTGGGTGCGATGCCCTTGTACCTCAAGGACAACAGCTACGGCGAATACATATTCGACTGGGGGTGGGCTCAGGCCGCCCAGCGGGCAGGAATCCCCTATTACCCAAAGTTAGTGAGCGCGGTTCCGTTCACCCCCGCCACAGGACGACGACTTCTCGCCTTGGATTCAGACGTGGAACAAACCTTGCTCGATGGCCTCCATGGCGTCGCAAAGGCCACTCGAGCGTTATCGATACACATCCTGTTCTGCAGCGAACCCGAAAGCACGGCCGGCAAAGCACGGCCGGAACTCATCGGACGAACCACCCACCAGTTCCACTGGAACAACACGGGGTACACCAGCTTCGACGACTGGCTTTCGACGTTTCGCTCCCGACGACGCAAGGAGGTTCGACGAGAACGGGCCGCTCCCGCGAAGCTGGGGGTTGAAGTGGAGGTCATCCGCGGGCGTGACCTGACTGAACAACACTGGCAGTCCATGCGTGGGTTTTACGAGCGAACCATCCAAAAAAAACATGCTCAGGCGTACCTAACAGAGGAATTTTTCTCGCTCGCCCCTCATCGGCTCAGCCACTCAGCCTTGTTGTTCTTCGCAACGCACGACGGTGAGCCGGTCGCTGGGTCACTCTGTTTTCAGCGTGGCAACCACCTGATGGGTCGATACTGGGGGTGTTTACCGGCCTACGAATCCTTGCATTTTGAGCTGTGCTACCACGCCCCAATAGAACTCTGCATCCGCCACCAATGGTCGCACTTCGAAGCCGGAGCCCAAGGATTACACAAGGTGCAGCGTGGTTTGGCTCCCGCAAGGACTCACTCGCTCCACCATCTTCGCCATCCCGGCCTTCATGAAGCGGTCCGAGATGCACTGGCTCACGAGGATGCCCAAGTCGAAGCTGAACTCAAATGGTGTGAAACAAAACTTCCTTTCCATCGCACGGATCGCACGACGGGATAAGGGGGCCGCCATGCGCCCCCTACTGACCAGTCTATTTTACAACAAACGAGCCCATCGAACATTCAATTGCGATGGTAGATGCTCGTTTATCGTTCAAATCGAAGACCCAGAAACAACCCAATGTGCCGACGGGAGCACGCCTCAATGTTGATGCTCTGGGCCGTTCTTGCCTTCGTATTCGGAGAGGCTGCCGCGGCAGAACTCACGATTTGGCATGCGTATCGAGGTGCGGAACGCGAATCTCTTGATGCGCTGATTGAACAATACAATGCCACCGGTAAAGCCACGGTGACCGCACGGGCCGTACCCTACGACGGATTCAACTCAAAACTCGAAGCCGCCATCCCTCGAGGCAATGGGCCGGATTTGTTCATCGCGGCGCATGAGCGGCTCGGCACGTGGATTCCATCGGGTCTGGTCGATGCCAACCCGCAGCCACTCAGCGACATTCATCCGGTTGTGGAACAAGCGCTGTTCCACGATGACAACACCTATGGCCAACCCTTGGCCGTCAAGACACTCGCATTGTTCATCAATACAGACCTTGTCGCGTCACCGCCCTCAACGACCGACGAGTTGCTTACCGAGGCCCAACGAGAACGGTCGGCGGGACGAATTGGGCTGGCGTATCAGGCGACCGAACCTTATTTTCACGCCCCTTGGATGCATGGATTCGATGGCGCCCTGCTGCAGAATGGAATCATCGACCTGAATCGAAGCGGCGCCGTAGCGGCCCTTGGCTTTGCCCATCAGTTGCTCAAGCAAGGGTTGGTGCCTGAAGAGCCCACTGGTGCGTTGGTGACGCAACTGTTCAATGACGGCATGGCTGCAATGGTCATCAACGGACCTTGGTTTCTTGGCGAGGTCGACCCGAACATCAAGGTTCAGGTTGTGCCGTTGCCCACCGTGTCCGAGACCGGTCTTCCAGCATCTCCCTACCTGACCGTCGAAGCGGTTCAAGTCTCTGCATTCAGTCAGAACAAGACCGCCGCTCATGCCTTTGCCTCATGGCTCGTCTCAACCGATGCCGCTGTGGAACGCGCGCTGAATGGCCGCCAGACGGTGGCCACATTGTCGGCCCACGACCACCCGAAAGTTCAATCCGACCCCATTCTTTCGGCCTTCCAAGCGCAGATGCAACAGTCTCATCCCATGGCGACCGATCCGGCGCTTGCTGCGTCTTGGGAACCGCTGGCCCGCGCGATTCGTCGCGTAATGCGAGATGCTGCCAGCCCGGCTGAGGCGCTCGCCGCTGCGCAGACAGAATTCGAAATCGTCACCCGACCGCCGCCGCCGCCCACCAATCCCACACCCTACATCCTCGTGGCGGCTTTGGCGCTGCTCGGCGGCATTGGGTACGTGGTTCGGGCGGCATGGTTAGCACGACGAGAAATCCGGTCGGAAGCCCACGCATACCGCTGGATTGCACCGGCTGTTTTGGCCATGGGAGTCTTGGTCATCGTGCCGTTCGTCGTCGGTGCAGCGGTGAGCCTCTTTGCTCATCGAGATGGCACATGGACCTTTGTTGGTCTCACTCACTTTATCGACATCCTGTTTGCCCGAGATTGGCCGCTGACCTCTGCGCTCAGCTTCTGGTTCACGTTGGTTGTGACCGTTGGGTGGACGGCCGCCAACGTATGCCTTCACGTCGGAATCGGTGTCGCCCTCGCCATGTTCCTTCGGGCACCCTGGCTGCAGCTCAAAGGGGTGTACCGGGTATTATTGATTCTTCCGTGGGCCATCCCCAACTACATCACAGCGCTGATCTGGAAGGGCATGTTCCACCGGCAGTTTGGGGCGATTAATGGATTGCTGGACTGGGTTGGTATCGAACCGGTGAGTTGGTTTTCGCAGTTCTCAACTGCATTCGCCGCAAACCTGATCACCAATACTTGGCTTGGCTTTCCGTTCATGATGGTCGTGACCTTAGGCGCGCTGCAATCGATCCCAGCGGACCTCGAAGAAGCCGCCAGCATTGACGGTGCCAACGGATGGCAACGGTTCCGACATGTGACGTGGCCGATGCTGCAGCCCGCACTGCTCCCTGCTGTGATCTTGGGCAGCATCTGGACCTTCAACATGTTCAACATCATCTATCTGGTCAGTTCGGGCGAGCCGGACGGCGGCACAGAAATCCTGATCAGTGAAGCCTACCGATGGGCATTCACCCGCGGACACCGGTATGGCTACGCCGCAGCCTACGCTGTGTTGATTTTTGGTGTGTTGCTTATTTACTCCAAGGGAACCGACCGCCTCTTGGCAAGGAAGACAGCATGAATCGTCCAAGCCTCCAGCGGCAGATCTGCACCCATGCCTTTCTGGTCTTGACCACCATCGCCGTGCTCTACCCTGTACTGTGGGTTCTGAAGATGGCGTTGACCCCCGGGCAGGCGTTTTCTCTCGATCCGAACCCCATCCCAAGCAGCGTCACGCTCGACCACTTTGCCGCGGTGGTCGGCACGAAAGATGGAACAGGCGGTTGGCTATTTGGACGCCAAATGGCCAACAGTCTGCTCGTCGCCGGCGTCACATCATCCATCGGCATCGGGCTCGCGACCACCGCCGGCTACGCGATGAGTCGATGGAACTTCCCCGGACGCGATGCGGGCCTTCGGATTTTTTTGATCACGCAGATGTTTCCCGGTGTCGTGATGGCGATCCCGCTCTACATCCTCCTCGACGAGATGGCTCTGCTGGACTCGCTGCTTGGTTTGTCTCTTGTGTATGCCACCACAGCCATTCCGTTCTGCACATGGAACATGAAGGGGTTCTTCGATACGATCCCTGTTGAACTGGAAGAGGCCGCGCGAATGGACGGCGCAGACCGCTGGACGACCTTTCGACACATCATTCTTCCACTGGCTCGCCCGGCCCTCGTGGTCACCGGACTCTTCAGCTTTATGACCGCTTGGAATGAGTTCATCTTGGCTGCAACCTTCATGAATGACGAACAAAGCTTCACTCTGCCGGTGGTGCTGCAATCCTATGTCGGCGACTACGGCACCGAGTGGGGCCATTTCGCGGCCGGATCGGTGATCGTTAGCGTCCCGGTAATGCTGCTCTTTTTCGCGCTGCAAAAACACCTTGTGGCCGGCCTCACGGCGGGTTCAGTCAAAGGGTAATCTCCGCGCAAATTCTCTTCAGTTTGGCTTCTCAGGGACGATGCAGGATCACGCGCCCGGAGGCCTTACCCAATGTTCGATTTCCATATTCATGACGATAATCGAGGTGCATGGTCGATTGTTCGCGAGAGCGAAGCATCATGACCGACGCGTTTTCCTTGTTCCAACGGGGCACATCTGCGCTGCAAGAGGGGTCCACGACCGTGGCGATCCGGTGGCTCACCGAGGCGAGCCACAGCACAGACACAGCGCTTGCCTCCGCAGCCTATCGCAATCTTGGCATTGCCCATCGGGCGGCGGGCGACGATGCGGCTGCCGTCAACGCGTTCAACCGCGCGGTGGCGCTTAATCCCCACGATGTCGATGCGCTGTACAACCGCGGAAACGCCCATGTTGCACTGGGCAACCACCGCGTGGCAGTCGAGTCGTTTCAACTCGTTCGCGAACTTCGCCCCTGCTGGGCGCAGCCAGTCAACAATGAAGGCGCTGCATGGATGGCCCTAGGAAGCGCCGACCGTGCCGAGGCGTGCTTCTCCGAAGCCATTCGACTCGAACCGAGTTTCGCGCACGCATGGGGAAACCTCGGTGCGGCACGCGCGGCGCTCGGCCGACATGCCTCACCCCTCCACACGCTCCAGCACGCCCTATCCCTCGCGCCCAATGACCCGAACATCCGAATTCAACTCGGCCATCTCCTCACCGAACTGGGTCACTTCGACGCCGCAATTCGAACATTCGAGGCCGTCCTCAGCGAAGCACCCGATCGATCCGATGCGCGCGCTGGGCTCAGTTTCGCACTCCATCGCAAGGGCGACTCCATCGGAGCCCTCGCGCGGATCGCACCCTCCATCGCCGGGGAGGCCCCTCATCCCGACGAAGCCGTAGCCTATGCTCGCATCTGCCTGCACATGCAAGCGCCGGAACGGGCGATTCCAATTCTCGAATCCACGCTGCAGTCGGCGCGACACCCAGCCACACGCGTGTTGCTTGGAAAGCAGTTGGGACAGACGTTGGATGCCGTCGGTCAAGCCGATCGAGCCTACAGCGTCATTGACCGCGCCAATCGAGAACGGGCCCTTGTTTTCGATGCAGAGCAGCACCGGTCTGCGATTGACACCATTATCGAGTCCCAATGCCATCCATTCACACAGGGGTCAATCATGGACCCAACGCCGGTGTTTATCGTCGGAATCCCGCGCTCGGGAACCACCCTGCTCGAGCAAATGTTGGACGGCCATCCCGATGTACACGGCGCTGGAGAACGGGCAGAACTCGAAATGATTGCCCGGATGATGCCATCAGGGGGCCTGAATACAGAGTCGCTCGATCGCTATGCGCGCATGTACCTCGATCGAATTCGCCCGCTGGCACCGACGGCCCGTCGCATCACAGACAAAATGCCGAACAATGTTCTCCACCTCGGACTCGCGGGCCGTCTGTTCCCCGCTGCACGGGTAATTCATTGCGTCCGCGATCCCGTCGATACGGGTCTCAGTTGTCTGTTTCAACATTTTAAGGACACCCTCCCGTGGGCCACAAATGTTGACAGTGTCGCGACCTACATCCACGAGCACCAACGCTTGATGGAGCACTGGACTGAACACTGCCCGCTCCGCATGCTCACGGTTCCCTACGAAGATCTGGTCGCAGAACCCAAACAGTGGGCGATTCGCATTCAGCGCTTCCTCAGCCTCGAGCCGTGTGACCAAGTCACCCAGCCCCACACCAATCGTCGGACGGTGCGCACCGCATCGCACGACCAAGTCCGACTTCCGATTCACACACGCAGCGTGGGCCGGTCTCATCCGTATCGCGCCCACCTTGAGCCATTGATTGAGCTGCAATCAGCCTCAGCATCTGCCAAGTGAAATTCCGTTCATTCCCTCCAGAGGGTTCGTTTATGCTCGAAGAAATCCACGACCAACTCACTCGCATCCTTGAGACGCACAGAACAGGCGATCAAGACACGGCCCGGATGGAGGCTGCAGAATTGGTGTCGTCGGCCCCTGAGGTGCCGGACACCCATTTCGTGATGGGGCTGTTGATGCAAGACCACGGTGACCACGGCCGAGCCGTTCAACTTCTGGGCCGCTCGATTCGACTTGAACCGGAGCGGTCGGACTTTCACGATGCCCTTGGTGTTTCTCAGGTGTCTCTCGGGAAGCACCGCGAGGGCTTGAGGAGTTTCGCCGAAGCCGTTCGCTTGGCCCCCGACAATCGTCTGGCGGTGATGCATCTGGGATTGTTGGCACTCCGCATGGGACTTCCGGAACGTGCGTTGCCTTGCTTTGAATCGTTGATGTACATGGGGGAGACCAGCGTCGAACTGGTTTGTCTGCGAGGGCAAGCGCTGTACCAACAAGAACGCTACCTCGAGGCAATCGAGTGGCTTCACAAGTGCCTTGACATGAACCCCAACCACGCGGATGCGCACCGATACCTTGGGCGTTCCCTGATGAAGGTCGAACGCTTCAGTGAGGCTGCGAGTTGCCTCAGCACTGTCGCGGAAGTCGAACCCCGCAATAGTCGCGTTCGGACCCTGCTTGGCGAGTCCTTGCTTCGCGCCGGTGACCTGGAGCGTGCCGAAACCGTACTCCAAGACGCAATCGATCTCGACCATAGCCAACATGAGGCTCACGCACATCTTGCGTCGGTTCAATCTGCCCTCGGCCTCACCGAGGCTCCGCTGCGTTCCTATCTGACCGCACTTCGCCTTCGCCCCAACGAACTCACCTACCGCTCTCAATTGGGATTTTTGCTGATTCAGCAGGGGTACTTGCCGAAGGCCGAGCACTGTTTTCGATTGGTGCTGCGGCAAGAGCCTTACAACGTCGACGCCATCGCCGGCTTGGCGACCGTGCTCGCAAAAATGGGCGACCCCGAGGGCGCCATCGCATTGGCTGAACCCATGATAAAAACCGGAGTGGATCACCCCGACTTGGCCCACGTCTACGCATCCCTGTGCAGAAAACTTGGCCGGTCGAACGACGCGATACCGGTTCTGCAACGCCTGCTCAGTCGCTCTCGACCGCTGCAGACACGCGCACAGTTGCATCATGCATTGGGCGAGCTGTACGAATCTGTGGGCCAGCATGATGCTGCCTTTTTCGCTCATGAACAGGCCAACAGTGCGCGCTCCTCAACGTTCGACCCGGACGAATTCGAACGGCACGTCACCGACCTAATTGAAGTCTTTGATGGTGTTCGGTTCCCGATCCAACCCTTGGCTGACAACCCGACCCGAATTCCAGTGCTGATTGTCGGGATGCCACGCACTGGCACCACTCTGGTCGAGCAGGTGCTTGCGACCCATCCCAAGGTCATGGGCGCGGGAGAACTCGAAGAACTCCAAATGCTCGCGCGCGCTCTGCCCGAGATCATTGGAACGGAAACTCCGTATCCGCAATGTGTCGAGCAACTCAGCGGTGAAGTCGCCACCCACCTGTCGCACTGGTACACCGAGCGAATGCTGACCAAAGCAGGGGATGCGACACGCGTAACGGACAAAATGCCGCTCAACTTTCTTCACCTCGGGTTGGCCAACCTGCTGCTGCCCAACACTCGGGTCATTCACTGTCGACGGTCGCCCATGGACACCGCCTTGAGTTGCTACTTCATGCACTTCAAAGATACCCATGCCTTCAGCACCGACCTTGAGTGGCTCGGCAAGTTCTACGTTCAGTACGAACGCTTGATGCAGCATTGGGCATCGGTCCTTGAGTTGCCGATTCTCGATGTCCAATACGAGGAAATGGTCCACTACCCCGACGAAACCATGCGGCGAATAGTCGACTTCGTCGGACTGCCATGGCACGAAAGCTGCACCCGGTTCTATGCCAATGATCGCGAGGTAAAAACCGCGTCTGCCGACCAGGTCCGAAAGCCCATCTATACCACCAGCATCGGACGCCATGTGCCCCATATCGATTCGTTGCGGGAATTCTCTCGCGAGTTGGACGCAGCCGGCATTCCAACCACGGTCCAGCCTCTGCACCTGCACTGACCGCCCGTTAGTCTCTCGGGGTGAACACGCAGCGCCGATTGATGACGACCATTGTTCTGCTGTATGCAGCAGAGGGTCTCCCTGCAGGAATCTTCCACGATCTCGTGGCCGTTTGGCTGCTCGAGGCCCACAACATCTCCTTGGGATCGCTCGGCTTGGTGTCACTGCTGGCGATGCCTTGGACCCTCAAAGCGCTGTGGTCACCCCTTGTGGACCGGTGGTCAACCGCCGCCCGATGGATATCAGGGGCGCTCCTCGCCATTGCACTCGTGACGGCGGCCCTTCCTTGGCTTCCGATGGGCATGCCCGTCTGGGCGATGCTCGCCATCTTGACCACAGCTTCCGCGACCGCCGATGTGGCCATCGATGGCTACACCGCCACCACGGTTCCTCCTGAGCTGCACGGACGGGTCAATGGGTGGCGGGTCGCTGCGTACCGAGGCGCAATGCTGGTGGCCGGCGGCGGAGCGGTCGCCGCTGCCGCGTGGGTTCCGTGGCCTGTACTGTTCGGCGTCATCGCCTCGGTGACGCTCGGCCTCGCCGTGTGGGCTTCGCGTCTCACGCCTCTTAAACCCCCTCCCCAGACCACAACAGCATGGGCCAGCGATCTGTGGGGGTGGCTCAGTCAGCCGGGGGCGTGGGCCGTGTTCCTGTTCGTACTGCTGTTCAAGATGGGGGATGCCGCCATGGCGCCAATGGTGAAGCCCTTCTGGCTTCAGGCCGCCAACCTCAGCGTGGCTGAGTTGGGGTTTGTGAGCATCACCGTGGGCGCCGGCCTGACTGTGGCGGGCGCCCTGCTGGGGGGTGAACTCGCCACCCGATGGGGTCTGTTCCGTGCATTGTGGGTGCTGGGAGCCCTCCAAGCGGTGTCCAATCTGGGCTACATGGCCGCCGCCGCCAACCCGTCACGATGGATGGTCTACAGCGCATCGATGATGGAGAGTTTTTGCAGCGGGCTCGGCGTCGCTGCCTTTCTCGCCTTCTTGATGCGCATCTGCGACGCCAAGCAAGCCGCCACTCGGTTTGCACTCCTCAGTGCCTTGTCGATGCTGACGCGCACGGTTGCGGGTGCTCCATCTGGCTTCTTCGTCGAATCATGGGGCTACGGTGCCTACTTCGGATTCACCTTCTTGCTGGCCCTGCCCGCATTCGCCCTGCTGCCCTACATCCGATTGCGATTGGACTCTTCGTCCTCACGGACCACCCGATCGTAGTGATCGATGACCCGGCGCACGTAGTCTCGCTTGTCCGTATAGGAACCCGGAAAAAAGCTTCGCTTAAACCCGTAGATAATCGTGTTGCGAAGCTGGTGGTGGTCCATGTTGAACGCGTCCACAGCCAATCGAATCTCGTTGGATACTGTGGTGTGCGAGTGAAGGCGATTGTCCGTGCACAGGGTCGCACTCAATCGGGCTCCGAGCATCTTTCCGAAATGGTGATTTTTCACTTCACCGATGGCAGGGTTGGTCTGAAGGTTGGAGGTGATGCACACCTCAATGGTGACCCGCCGGTCCGCAATATAGCGGGCAAGCCGGCCCACATAATCGTCCGGGCTCGCCACTTTGGGCCCGCAGAGTTCGGGGCTGAACAGGTGATAGCCATGACCGATGCGGTCCGCATGCAACTCGGTGATGGCCTCAAAAATCGACTCCGGGCCGTACGCCTCCCCGGCGTGGACCGTCTTCTTCAAAAAGTGGCGGTGAACATACTGGTAGGCTTCCACGTGGTCTCGCGCCGGATACCCATGTTCTTGTCCCGCGAGGTCGAAAGCCACAATCGGCATGTCGAGTTCGTCGCGGCATCGCACTGCCGAACGCGCCAACTCAAGACTGGCCATGCGGTAAATCTGCTTCTTCGGAGCGTCCGAAAACTGCTGGAACAGCCGTCCGTACCACCGACTGCTGGAATCATCAAAGCGACGCAAGGAACAGACAATGATGCCAAACCGAAACGGAGGCTCGCCATTGACCTGAACTGCATCAGACTGCTCATGCTCGATTCGCGCCCGATCCAGTCCCCGCGTCACCGCCGCGAGCACATCGTCAAACCCAAGACCGTCGTGCATGTGAAGGTGTGGCGCGAACCGAACTTCGACGTATCGAGTGCCTTCCTCGATGTTGTCGACTCCCAACTCATACGCGACGCGCTCCAATGCCTCTGCAGTTTGCAGCACAGCAACCGTGTACTGAAAGCCGGCAAGGTATTCCACCAGTGAATTGTAGGTTTTTTTAAACACAAGGTCTGTGAGTCCGTCGGGCGTCCACGTCGGTAGGTCTACCCCCTGCGACCGCGCCAACTCAATGAGGGTAGGAATCCGAATTGATCCATCCAAGTGCACGTGGAGGTCGGTTTTCGGAAGGGCTCGAATGAAGGAATCGCTAATCATTGGGTGTGTCCGTATTTCCATCAATAGCACACGTGAATCGATTGGCGATCTCACCTAAGAGTTGACCCCAGAAAATCTCTTGTTAGGCGTGGTCCAAGACGGAGGTTTTGCCATGATCGAGTTGCCAGGATCCCTCAGAGATGTACTCGTTGAGCGCATTGATGAAGAGATCGATGCACACGGTGCTTCAACGCCAGAGCAATGGGTTGAAGCCGTGCTGGTTGGATTGGATGCTGCAGCCGAAGAACTGGACGAAGATCTGGGCGAAAACCTCGTGAAGAACCTAGAGGAATCCGGCGAACTGGAGCAAAGCCTCAGCGATGAACTCGAAGAACAGTTTGAAGACCTCGACGACGGATCGGGGGAGGATCTGGTGCGCATCTTGGACGGGGTCTGCGAGATTGCTTGGGTCAACGAAGACGGTGACGAAGAGATCGCAAAAGGTTTCATGGAGTCGGACGGCTACGAAGACGAGGAATATTGAGTCCCGCGCTCAGCACATGGGTGTTGCTGGTCGCATTCTTTCCAGTGAACGCACAGACCGCCGCGCCCCCCTTGGTGGATACTGTCGCCACGGAGCTGGAACGCATTCAGAGCCATCTCTCAACAGAGGATGACCCACCGCACTGGATGGCTGTTGGGGTCACCACGACCGAATCCGTGAGCTTCAGTGCTTCAAATGGCGTCACGACGGAGCCGTATCGGTCCCGCAGTCGGCTGGCAGACATCGATGTCCGTGTGGGGACTCCTGCACTCGACAGCACGCACAAGATACGCGATGCGGGCTGGTTTGATGATGACGGGCGCGAAGCCATCTCCTTGCCGCTGAACGACGCCGACGGCGACGCCATTCGCAAGGCCATCTGGAGAGGGGCCGATGACGCCTATCGGCACGCGCGAAAGCGCCTCCTTAAGGTCAAGAACAACCTCGCGGTGAAGGTGGCCTCCGAGGACCGATCGGGTGATTTCTCACCCAGCGAGGCGGTCCAATTCATGGCCTCAGCCACTGCTATGGAAGTGGATGAAGACGCGCTGCGCATCCAACTTCGCGACGCTTCGCGACGCTTTTTGGCATCGGAAGTCATTGAAGACAGCAACATCAGCATCAATGCAGTCCAGTCGGAGCGCATCATTGTGACCACCGAGGGCACTCGTCTTCGCCTTCCTCGATCTGCGATTCGGTTGGGTGTGTGGGCCCGGACAACTGCACCAGACGGGATGGACATCAATGTCTACGAATCCGTTGATGTGACTCACTCTACGGATCTGCCCGCTGAGGCCGCTCTCGGTACCATGGTGAGCGAGGTCATAGCGCGGGTCGAGGCGCTCGCGGCTGCTCCCGTCGTCGAGCCTACTGCGGCTCCGGCAATCCTGCGCGGCCGGGCCGCAGCGGTATTCTTCCATGAGGTGCTGGGTCACCGAATCGAAGGGCATCGGCAAAAGGATGACGATGAAGGGAAGACCTTCACCGACAAGGTGGGGCAACCCATTCTGCCTTCTTTCATCAGCGTCATCGACGACCCGACTGCCACCCACAACGGCGGAGTGGTGCTAAACGGTCACTACACTCATGACGACGAAGGTGTGCCCTCGCAAGCCACCGTCATCGTGGACAAAGGGGTCTTGACCGACTTCTTGACCAGCCGGTCGCCCATTGAAGCAACCCCCCGCTCCAACGGACACGGCCGGAGGCAGGTGGGCAATGCGGTAGTGGCACGGCAAGGGAATCTGATGGTTCGAGCCCACCGTTCCGTCTCGTATGCCTCACTTCGTCGTGCGCTTCTCGCTGAACTGCGACGGCAAGGCAAACCGTTCGGATTCATTGTCGATGACATCACGGGCGGCTTCACCTTCACCGGGCGAGTCACGCCCAATGCGTTCGCGGTCCAGACCGTGGGCATCCATCGAGTCTGGGCGGACGGAACCCCCGATGAACTGATGCGGGGTGCGGACTTGATCGGCACTCCATTGACCACGTTCAACCAAATCATTGCTGCATCCGACACCGAATCAGTGTTCAACGGATCGTGCGGTGCAGAGTCTGGCTGGGTTCCCGTATCTGCAACCGCACCCGACCTTCTCATCCGCGAGATCGAGGTCCAACGCAGCGAAAAACAGCACGACCGTCCGCCCATCCTTCCGGCACCCAAGGTGAGTCCATGATTGGCTTGGCACTGCTCTCATTGTCCGCCATGGCGTTCAATGCTGACTCGTACGAAGCCGCGCTGACCGCGGAAATACAACGAGCAATGGACAACTTGGTGCTCCCCGGACAAGAGCGACCGCATCACATCACGGTGACCGTTGCCACCGGATCCTATACGACCATTCGCGCGCAGGATGGAGCCGTGATCGACAGCACAAGTGCGCCCAGCCGTGATCTTCGTGTCGACGTTCGTGTCGGCGATGCCACGCTGGATAATGGAAACTTTCTTCCATCAATGGGCATTCCCGACGGCATCACTTCGCGGCAGCTTGCCGATGAACATTCTCCGATCAGCCTGCGTCGTGATGTGTGGCTCGCCCTCGACGCAGCCTACAAAGGCGCCACTCAGACCTACGCTGCAAAAACCGCAGCACGCCGCGGTCGACAAGGACCCTTCGCAGCCGACCTTGGGCCAATCAACACCCCCACCCGCTTGCCGTTTACCGCACCGAGAGTGCCCGATGATGACCGACTGAATGCGGTCGTCCAGACGCTCGCGAAAGCCAGCGCAGCTCCCGCGCACCTTGAATCCAGTGCGGTTTCCGCGAGCGACTGGGCGGGTTCGGGATTGGTCATGTCGACCGAAGGCACGGCAGCGTGGATCCCAACCAGTTCGGTGGTCGTTCGCGTTGAAATGGCGACACGCGCCAATGACGGATCACGGCTCCGAAACACGCGATCGTGGGTGGCGCAATCTCCGAAACAACTCCCGGACGTTTCGGTCCTCGAAGCTGAAATAGCTGCGGCGAGCTCTTGGCTTGAACGGCTTCGTTCTGCACCCGTCGAAGACGACTACTTGGGACCCGTATTCTTCGAGTCGCCCGCTGCAGCAGAGTTGTTCCGCCAGCTGCTCCACACCGAGATCACCGGAACGCCCCCGTGGGAACACGCTCCTGAGTCAGCCGATGACAACGCGAGGCCCATCCCTGTGGCACGCATCGGAAGGAGACTGTTGCCGACCGGATGGAGCGTCGTCGACGATGCGTCCTCGGATCCGGGGCTGGCCAGCCATCAGACCCACGACTACGAGGCGGTGCCAACGAGGCGGGTGACCGTTGTCTCCGATGGAATTCTTCGCGATGTCCTGATGAGTCGCGTACCGCGACTCGACCGCGACACCAGCACTGGACACGGTCGATCGAGCGGTCACAATCGCCGCGTCGCCATGCCCACACAAGTTTACGTTGACCCAAAACGCGGAGTGGGCATTCGGCGGCTCAAACGCGTGGCACTCCGACACGCAAAAAGCGCAGGTCTGCCCTATGTCTTGGTGGTCCGCCGGCTCCTCCCACCCGCGTTGTCGGATGATATGGAGTTTGCCTTCACAGGCGACGCTCCATTGGCCGGTCTGACTGCGCCGACCGAGGCGTACCGGCTTTACCCCGATGGGCGCACCGAACCGGTCAGGGGACTTCGGTTTTCCGGCGTCGATCGACGGGCTCTCCGCGACATTGTCGCTGCCTCCAGCCGGAACGAACCGGTAGAGATGAAGGACTCTGCCGACTCTTCCAGTCGGTTCTCCATTCACGCCCTTGGGGGGCACCCAGTGAGCTGGTCAGTGCCCGCTGTTGTGATCGGTGAGATGGAACTGAGAGGATCGGGCGGCGGCGAACGACGAGTCGTCCCGGCACCTTCGATGGAGTCCGCCTCCTCAGTCCTCAACGGGAGCGTCAGCCCCTTCTGATGGGGACGGCGCTTCACCGCGGTCCCGTTCACCGGCCGCTGAACTCGGCATGGAGGCTGTGGTATCCCCCGGCGGGCTAACTTCACCTTGAGGCGATCCGATCCGAACGGGGGTGTCGCCCTCGCCGGGAAACACCAAGTCGATGCTCTCTTGGTCCGCATCGACAACACCCAGCGCAACGCCGGGAGCCAACTTATCGGTATCCTGCACAATCTTGCCGTCATTGTCGATGTCGCACAAGGCCGCCACTTGGATGTTCTTTCCGCTGGGTACGACCATCGAATACGGGCCTGCCGCTTCGGGGTTGATCGAGGCGACCGGGCCGATCATCGGTCCTTGATCGGTGTGCTCAACGCCGACTTCGATCACATCAATTCGCAGCGAACCGCCATCGCAGATCCCAGTGATGGTTCCAGAAATGTTCACGAGGGATTGACCGCTAGCCTTCAGTTCATCCTGCGTCGACTGAGGAACCACTTTGGATATGTCCAACAGCACCGTACCGCCGGGCGACAAATCCATTGAGTCAGGGTCACCCTCGGGACCGCCGCGATTGGGTTGATTGGCTTGGTCGTCTTGACCGGCATCTCCGGACCCGGCGATCTGTGGGGGCGGGTCGGGGCAAGCCACCAACAGGGGCACCATCATCATCGAAAAAACAAAGGGGGTCTGTTTCAACATTGTCTCGCCTTAACAACACTCTTAGCGTTCGCCATACAATACCTTAAAGGTTCGAAATACGGACGGCGACCCCATCCATTTCGACCACACCCGGAAGCCCCTTTGAGCGCGACTCGCGCACCAAACCCAAGCTCGGCGAACCTTCAAACAGCGGCAGGTCAATCACGTCCTCGCGAAGGCGATCATCCAGCACAACGGTGGCGGTGCAGCGACCAACATCGGTTTCAATGGTGACTCTCGAACCTTCCTCGAAGCCCATCGACGAATGAACTCGAGCCTCCAGTGTGGCGTCGGGACCGGAGGGGCGCGCTGTAATAAAGCGCTCTCGCAATTGCCCCGTACGGACCACCCGCTCCGGAACGTCTTCCATGCGGAACACCGAGAGCAGCGCTTCGATGGCCGGACCCACCAGAACGATGCGCTCGGTTTCCGTCGTAGGCCGCCACAACGAACGGTCACCCGTCCCGAGATAAAGTTGTCGCTCGCCCTCCCCATCGGTATCCGCTGGGCTGAACCAATGGCAGGCGTCCTCAACGACCATGATCCATTCATCCGATGGCCGCGAAATCCAGTCCATCATGAACCGTTCTTCCCAAGCCTCTACGCTGGACCGAGCCAGATACTGAGCCGCGACCCGCCAATGGGACCCCCATACACTCTTCCGAAGACCGGGCCGGAGGGCACCGTACACCTCTGCCAGAATCTGTTCGACGGGCCGTGCAAGCGGCGCGGGCGGATTCACGGGGGCCTGCCATGCGGTCTGTCCCTCCGCGTTCGAGTCCCCCTCGTGCAGTGCAAGAGCAGGCTCTTCCCAAGGATGCAGCGCTGGAAGCACCCAGTCTGCGAGTTGAGCTGTTTCATCCTCTCGGTGGCCGATGCAGATGAGCAAATCGAGTTGGTCGATCGCCGTACGGTTGGCCGCAGGATCGGGTAGGCGGCCCACCGGATTGCCGCACACCGAGATCACCGCACGGACGGGGCCCGAGACAATCTCGGGACGAAGCAGCGAGGCCGGCGCTTGCATCAGCACAAGCGGATACGCTGTGGCCGCCGTTCGGGGCGCTTTGGTCGACTCCAGCTGGGTGAGAAGCGGGAACAGGTCCACCACCCCCTCAACCTCAAAAAGCCCACCGGGACGCAAAATGTTGGCGGTCACGGCATGAAGAACAAGCCACGCCCACGCACCCAGCGCTCCCTCTCGATTCTGAAAGCTCTGGCGTGCAGGGTGCACCACCGACATGGGCGACCGGGAAAACCGCAAGGCAACTCCGCTCAACTCGGCGGCCTCAATCCCGCAGCGCTGGGCAAACTCATCGACGGTCCAATCGGCCACGAGGGCCTGAAGTCGCTCAAAGTCATCGGTGTAGTCTCGAATGAACTGCTCATCGGTCCATCCTCGTTGCACCACGGCCGTCAGCATGCCCAGCATGAGGTAGGACTCGCTTCCGGGCCGAATCGCGATGTGGCCATCCATCGAATCGGCGAGTGTCGTGCGTCGAGGATCGGCGACATACACCTTGGTCTTTTTCGTCTTGCGCGAGTGCTGGAGCCAAGCCTCATGACCCACCCCGGGACCGCAAGCCCCCCACCCGAGATCGACCTGCTCTCCGCTCAACAGCAGCACATAGTGGGCTCGGCTCAGGTCAGAAATCAAGGTCGCCGCATGACCCATTACCTGCTCAGTCGCCCACAACTGCGGGCCGTGGAACACATTTGATTCGGAAAAAATATGCGGTGTCCCAGCGCCCACACCAAACGCGAGCGCACGCACCAACGACCGGGCCTGCTGCTGGACCGGCTCTCCGATGTACACCCCAATTCCTTGCGGTCCTTGAGCGCTTCGGACGGCGCGCAACGCACTGCCCACTTCGGCGATGGCGGTCTCCCACGAAACGGGGGTGAGGGTACCGTTTACTCGCTTCATGGGTTCTGCGATTCGTTGCCCGTTGTGCATGTCCGCACCCAACTGCTGAGCATCGCGGTCCCCAAGCCGGTTTTCTTCGACGTGCGCAGCCAACCCGTACGAGGCGTTGGCGATCCGATAATGGTTGGTCTGCGTGGTCACCTCTGCACCATAGCCTCGATGACGATTTCAAGAAACCGTTCCAAGTTCGGAAAGCCAGCACACTGACGGCGCAGAGCGGATGCAACCTCGGTCGAGCGCAGGTGGGGGATTGCGCAGCGGAGCACCGGTTCTGGGTCGGGACCCCACGCCGCAGCAACAACCGCGACAACAGGACTGTCGGGGTCCGTATGCAGGGTCGCGACCACCGCATGGCCGGCAGCGTCAAGGTGCCCATGCGCCGCCAACGCCGCTGCAGGCTCGGGGCGTCCGGTGGTGCGCGCCGCATCGATCAATCCTGGAAGGTGGCCTGCGGAGGCATGTGCCCAGCAGTTCTGCGCAAACGATGGATGGCCGGCGGTCGCGGCGAGGTGGATCGCGCCGGCTTGTTGGCCCTCGACACGGCGAGACAGGGCAACCACCCACTGGGCGCCAGGGTGACGCCGGACTGCAGTCTCAAGCGCCTGACCGGCCGAATCGGGCACGACCTCGATCAACCGACGGTACAAAGCGCTCGGGGCAACC
>DEBL01000107.1:0-5351 GCA_002348535.1 Deltaproteobacteria bacterium UBA2957
GAGGACGTCGATCGTGCAGTGCAAGACATTGCACGACGGAACGGGGTGGACATCCCTGCACTCCGGAGTGAGATTGAGCGTTCCGGTGTTTCTTGGCAAAAGTATCGGGACGAAATCGAGGAGGTTCTGCGGGAACAGAAGTTCACGCAGATGCTGATTCGACCGCGGATTGTTGAAAACGAAGATGAACTTCGCAGCGCCTACCAGCGGATGGCTTCGGGTTCCGACCAGCCGGTACGGGCAGATCTCGGGGCAATCTTCCTCGCATACCCCTCGACCGGTGATGAGGCGGCCAAGGCTGCAGTGCTGGAAACCGCCGAGGCGGTACGGCGGCGAATCATCAACGGTGAGTCCTTTGCAGCGGTTTCCGCCGAGGTCGACCAAGGTCCATACGGTTCAAACGGCGGATCCATGGGCACCTTCGTCGACGGCGAGTTGGTTGGCGATCTGAACGGTCCCGCCTTCGCAGCAGCCGAGGGTGAGGTGACCGCACCCATTCCCACCGCTCAAGGTGTGTTCTTGCTGGAGATCCGAAAGCGAGAAAAGGTGCCGATTCGACCCTATGAAGAAGTGCGCGATGAAATCGCCGCCAAGGTCTTTGAGGGTCGCATCGAACGGGAGAAAGATGCGTGGTACCAGCAGGCTCGTCGGGAGGCCGCAGTGGTCATCAAGATTGAGGCGGCTGATTCTCAGTGAAGCTCCTCGTCACTCCGGGCATGGGAATCGGGCCGGAGGTCACGGCTCGAGCACTGGCGGAGATTGACGACGCGATCACGTTTGAGCTGTGGGGCGACGCTCCGGTGATTGAGTCCGCCCTTGAGGCGCACGGCGTGTCCGCGACGGTGGTGGACACGCGAGGCCGATCGGAACCGGCTGTGGTCACTGCGGTCCGCGAGGCGGCGCGGGCGTGTGCTGCCGGTCAGGCGGATGCGCTCGTGACCGGGCCGATCCATAAGGCGAAACTGATTGGTCAAGGCTTTGAGCACACCGGTCATACCGACATGCTTGGGGACTTGTTCGGGGTTGACCCCGTCATGGCCTTTGCCGGTGGTAGCATTCGCGTTGCGCTGGTAACCACTCATGTCGAGTTGGCTGCGGTTCGCGACCGAATCACGCCCGCTCGGGTCCAGTACGTCGTGGAGACGGCAGCCGCAGCCCTTCGTGATGACCTCGGAATTGCCGCGCCACGTCTCGCCCTCTGCGGGCTAAATCCCCACGCGGGCGAAGATGGTGAGTTGGGTCGAACCGAACTCGATGTCATTGGTCCTGTCGCCAATCAACTCCGTGCGGATGGGATCGATGTCGTCGGACCCATGTCTGCGGAAACTGCGTTTATGGAGGCCGTAAAGGGACGGTTCGACCTCGTCGTTGCCATGTTCCACGACCAAGGCTTGGTCCCGCTGAAGGTGTTGGACTTCGGTCGAAGCGTCAACTGGACGCTGGGGCTGCCGATTATTCGGACCAGTGTGGACCACGGAACAGCCGATGACCTCGTGGGCCGGAATGCGGCGGACCATTCCAGTATGCTCGCGGCCATCGAATTGGCCACGGTCTTGGCCCGCACGCGCGCTTAGCGGGCAGTGTCTGTCGACTCGCCTGTGTCGGCAATCTGACCCGTGTCCGTGGGAAGTTCCCACTCCGTCTCACAGTCATGGGCTGCTTCCACCGTCAGCCATAGCGTGGGATCGGCTCCCCATGTTCGGCAGTCTGCCACCGCTTTTCCGGTCGGGTCATAGGCCGTGACCAAGAAGCTCATTTGGGGCCTTTCGGTGCACAGAAATCGGGTTGACTTATTTCGGGCCGCGTCTCGCCAGTCGGGCTCAATGTCAAGGGTGACGCGCAGGGCGTCGGTTGACCCATCTGCGGCGGCGCCAATGGAACGCAATCGGTGGCCTTCTACATTGTCCGTGGAGGTCCCCATCCAAACCCATCCACCGCCCGTCCAATGCTCGGTGATGACATCGAAAACCCATTCGCCCTCGTCCTCGGAGCACTCGGCAGCCAGATTCACAATGCGCGGGGGCGCGCTGTGGAAGGGATCGGCGGATACGCCAGTGGGCTGGGGTGTTGACCAACATGAAATCAACCAGAGAATCATGGGTGCAGTGTACCTTGGGCTTGCTCTCGGAACAGGTGGCGCTCGACCTGCACCATCAGCGCGCCAAGGCCCTCTCCAGTGTGGGCACTCACCAACATGCCATCGAACTCAGACTTCAGTCGTACCCACTCGTCCTGACTGACTGCATCAATCTTATTGAGCACCCGGATCACCGGTGTATGACCGGCACCCAAGCTCTCAATGGTTTGCTCCACTTCACTGACATGAGTCTCAATCTGTGCACTCGAACCGTCGATCACATGCACGAGAAGATCGGCTTCTTGAACCTCTTCCAGCGTTGACTTGAAGGCATGAATCAGGTCTTTGGGTAGATGGCGAATAAATCCGACGGTATCGGTCAGAATGACTTCCCGTTCTTCAGGAAATCGGAGTCGCCGACTGGTCGGATCGAGGGTCGCAAACAGCTTGTCTTCCGCATCGACATCCGAATGGGTCATGCGGTTGAGCAGGGTCGACTTGCCCGCATTGGTGTAGCCCACGATGGCGACTTGAGGGAGCCCGACTCTGCGGCGGCGACTTCGGCGAAGGGAGCGTTGCTTTGACAGCTTGCGCAGTTGCTTTTCAAGGCGAGTCTGCCGTTCATCGGCCCGTCTTCGATTGATCTCGAGTTTTGTCTCTCCCGGGCCTCGGCCGCCGATGCCGCCGGTCAGTCGACTCATGGCTGTCGGCATGAGGGCCAATCGAGGTTTGCGGTACCGCAGTTGTGCGAGTTCGACCTGCAGCTTCCCCTCTCGTGTTTTGGCGCGTTGGCTAAAGATGTCGAGAATCAGGCTGGTGCGATCGACCACCTTGAGTTCCGTATCAGTGGCGATGTTTCGGAGTTGGCTTGGAGCGAGTTCGGAGTCGAAAATCAGTACTTCAGCATCCAGTTGCATGGCCCGCACCAAGACCTCTTGCAGCTTACCTTTTCCAATCACGAACTTGTGGTCGGGCTTGCGCCGCCGCTGCAGGAACCGGTCGAGTACCTGTAGGCCAGCGGTGTCGGCCAGTCGTTCGAGTTCATCGAGTGATTCCTCGGCCTCGTCGCCGCGTTGGGTGCTGACACCGATCACGATGGCGCCCTCTGCGCCCGGAACGCGGGTGGTCTGGGCTGTGCTCGCGAGGTCGCGCTCCAGTTGCTCGATGAAGGCAATGAAATCATCGGAGAAGTCGCCGACCGACCGCTTCCGTTCGATGGACCACGGCGCATCCGTGTCGGCGTTGTCTTCGGGCCGAACCGTCCCGACCTCCATGAACCCCGGTAGACCATCGGATTGCGCCTGAATGACGACGATTGCATCGAGCCGGAGGAGGCTGAGGTCTGTGAGGTCATCTTCGGACAAGCCCTCACCGCGCAAGTGGGTGTGCACCAATCGAATGCCTCGGAATCGGCCGGAACCGGCCCGGTGTCGCTTCAGATCCGGGATGAAGAGTTGGTGAGCGTCGCCGACGATGACATGACTCACGCGCCCGCGGCGATCGATCATGACGCCGAGCTGGCGGTTGAGGGCCCGCGACATCTCGCTGAGTCGACGGGCCAACTCATGGCTGACCCACCGCTCAGGCGGAACCCGGCGGTCGTACAGCGCATTCAACTGGCGATTCTGGCTTGGCTTCAGGCCAGAGGTATTTCCATGAATCGTGGGAATGACTCGTCCCCTGCTGGTCGGGGTCTAACCGTTGTCGGGTGTCGATGCCCCGCCTGTCACGCGATCAACCACGGCAGGAAGATCGATGCCAACGCCCGCCTTCAGTTCTTCCACCATTGTGACCGCTTTTTGGGCCGTTGAGTTGGCGTTTCCTGGCAGCACAGTCACCCGGTCCACCTTCACATCCGAGATCGTTTCGACCAGGGAGTCCATCACGTGCTGTAGTTTCTGCATCAAGAAGATGTCGCGGGCAGAGTCGCCGCCCTGTTTCCAAGTGGCAATCATGGCCTTCATGACTTCAACCGTTGCCTTTCCATCTTCGATGATCCGAGCGGCCTGCGCTTGTGCGTCGGCGCGTCGCTGCTGCATTTCGGCCTCGGCAGGAGCCACCACGTCCGCGAGCAGGCGGCGCTCCACCTGCTGGACACGGGCCGTTTGCACCTTGACGTTTTCTCTGGCCTCTTCAATCAGCGCCTTCACGGTTCCAATCTCTTCGGCGATCATGGCTTTACCGGCGGTCTGTGCATCGATCACTTGGCGCTGAATGTCCGCCTCAAGGATGGTCATTTCGGCTTGAAGGTCACGCACCTTGGCGACTTGGTTGTTGTGAGCCTCTTGCCGAGTCGACTGTGCGCGTGCTTCGGCCTCGTTGATGCGAGCGGCTTTCACCACCTCAGCGGTCTTCTGGCGTCCGATGGAGTCGAGGTAGCCCACATCGTCTGCGACATTTTGAATCTTAAGTGTGTCGAGCACGAGCCCCAACCGGCTGAGGTCGTGTTCGGCTTCTTCGAGGAGTTTCTCTGCGAAGCTGATCTTGTCCTCGTTGACCTGCTCAGGGGTCAGTTGAGACAACACACCGCGCAGGTTTCCTTCGAGCGTGTCCTTGGCGACCTTGATGATGCCCCGACGATCTTTGCCCAAGAATCGCTCAACCGAGTTGCCGAGAAAGGGTTCATGTCCGGCCACTTTTACGTTGGCCACACCGTGGACCTTTAGCGGAATTCCACCCTTGGAGTAGGCATTGGTCACCGCAACGTCGATGACCATGTTGGTGAGATCGATTCGGTCGACGGTTTCGATCAAGGGAATGCGAAACCCGCGGCCGCCCTTGATGGTCCGGTATCCGACAACGCGATTGCCGGACCGACCCTTTCGTCCCGAGAACACGAGAACCTCGTTGGGTCCGGCGATGTACACCAACTTTTTGGCCACAGCCATCACAGCAATGCTGCCACCGACCAACAGAAAAAGACTAACAATCAGGATGGATGCAATGGCTCCCATTACCGGTTCTCCTTGTCATCGAGGGCGCCGGCTAAAATGCCGGTGACGTCCACACCCGTTGAGCTGTGCAGTTCATCGAGCACCTGCCGAACGACGGCAGGGAAGCTCGCCACGTGGCGGGGCAGTGCTGTACCTTCGCCGCCGTCGAGCAGGGTCACTTCGTCGATACTCACGCTGTTCACACGGTCGACAACGGTCCGCAGCACCTGCTCCAGTTGCTGGATTAAAAAGATGTCTTTCGCGTCGTCGCCGGCACTTAGCCACGCATCGGTCATCATCTGCAGCACTGCGGCTTGCGCGCGCCCTTCTTCTTCGGTGTA
>DEBL01000107.1:5741-10442 GCA_002348535.1 Deltaproteobacteria bacterium UBA2957
GTCGGCCTGAAGGCGAAGTTCCTCCACCTGCCGGCGCAGGTCCTGAAGTTCAACTTCTGCACTTGCGCGCGCCTCTGCTGCAGCCCGCTCAGCCTTCTTCAATTCGGCCTGAACGTTGGCTTCGAGCGATCCGCGAAGTTCGCGGAGCTCATTGGACTTCTGGACGATGGACCGTTCCGAGTCTTGGGTGGCGACATCGCCGGCCTCGGTCGACGCCGCTTCCGCCTGAAGGGCTTCGGATTGGGCGTTTGATTCCGCAATCTCGGCGTCGCGGATGACTTGAGCGATGCGGGTCCGTCCGATGGAGTCCAGATAGTTCACATCGTCGGATACATTCTGAATCTTCAAGACGTCGAGGTCGAGGCCAAGCTTTACAAAGTCTTCCTCGGCTTCCGCCGTGAGTTCTTGGGCGAACTTGAGGCGGTCTTCATTGACCTCTTCTGGGGTCAGGCGGGCCAGAACACCTCGCAGGTGACCCTCCAAGGTTTCCTTTCCAACCCGCTGGATCTCAAGCGGGTCCCGACCCATGAAGCGTTCGATTGCGTTCTTTACTCGGGCTGGATTGCTCGACACCTTAATGTTCGCCACAGCGTGCACATTGAGCGGAATCCCTCCCGCAGAGTATGCATTGGTTGTGTTGATCTCGATGGGGATGGTCGTGAGCTTCATGCGGTCGACTTTTTCGATGATGGGCCAACGCCACGTCCATCCACCGCCAAGCACCTCGCGGTAGCCCACGCTGCTTCCATCGGCGAGCGTCCGACTCCGGCCGGAGAACACCAACACCTCATTGGGCTTGCCAATAAACAAGAACTGTTTGAATAAGGCCAGCACAAACAACAATCCGACGCCAATGGCGCCGCCGGTGCACAGCCAAGCCGTGAGTTGCATGATTATCTCTTCCATCCTCAATCCTCCTTGGCCATCGAGGTGTAGCCAAACGGCACCGGCGTGATCTGCGCGACGCCATCGTCCACGCTCACAATCAGGGCCTTCTCATCGCGATTCATGGTGTCCTCACACCCGGTCTGTGCGGGCAAGTCTACATGCTGCCCGTCCATCATTATTCGCACCTTTCCCATTTTGTTGGGGCCAACCGCTAGCAGGACGGTGGCTTCGCTGCCGCGGACATCTCGCATCCCCACGTTGCCACTGACTTGGGTCAGTTGAAGTTGCCGGAATGTCCATGCGGCACCGGTGCCAATCCCTGTCCCCAACACGACACTGACAGCGGCGCCCAGCAGTCCAGTGACGCCCATCACGTGAAGAAGCGACCCTGCGGCCCCGAATGCGGCGAGGGCGAACGTCCAGAAGCGCAACGAAAAGAACGGTAGCCAAGTTCCCGCTCCGGCCACGGCATCGGAGGGGTCAGACAGAATCTCGAGCGCCTCGGCATCGGGGTCGAGCCCAATGCCAAGATCAGCATCGGCGTCGATATCACCATCCAAGCCCACATCGGCGTTACCGTCCGTATCCCCGAAAATGACGCTCGCGGCGATGAGCACACCACCGAGGGCTAAAGAACCGAGGTACAATGGAAGCATCGAGCGAGTCCTTGCTGAAACAGCCCAACTTGAACCGTTGGGTTGGGGAACCGTAGCAGATCCGATACGTATCAGGGGTTCTGATTTGTTGCAGGCATGTGGAGGCGAGCGATGAACTGGTTGTTTCTCTTGGCGATGGGGTGCGTGCTTGACCGTACGCAGCAATCCGCGCCCGCTAAAATGCAGCGAGAAATTCGTGAGAATGCGATTCGCGCCTACAATGTCGAGCAGCAGTTTTTGCAGGTCGAGGCGAGAGTGAACCAACTCGAAGAACTGAACCGTTCCAGCGGCAAGCGCAAGATTATGCAGATGGAATCGATCGAAGAGTTGCGCGCCGAGGTGGTTCGACTCCGGGGCTCGCTTGAAGTCATCACCCATGAGGCAAGTCAAGGTGAGAAAGGGGTGCAGACCGCTCTCGACGACGCGCGTTTCCGAGTGTTGTGGCTGGAGTCACGCGCTGATTTGCTTGAACAGTCGCTGGGCATCAAGACCCCTGCACCTCCGGCAGCGGTCCCCGTTTCACCGAGTGATGCATCGCCTCAAGCCAGCACTTGGGACGCCCGAAAGCCGGTTGTCGAGTCACCCGCTGCTGCCCAAGACTCGGTCCAGCAGCCGAGTGCTGAAGGGTCGCCTGACGCCGTTGACTCAACGCCAGAAGAACCCGGGATAGCGGCCCCAGCATCGGCCAAGGCGACCGCTGGGAGCCCAGCAGATGGACAGGACCAGGCGAAGAGTGTTGCTGACCCAGTCACCGAGCCAGCGCTCGATCCGGATGTGTTGCTGGACAATGCCAAGGCGCAAATCAAGGCGGGCAACACGGTGGGCGCGGAGACCATGCTGAATCGATTCTTGGATAGTTTCCCGAATCACGCCCGCGCCGACGAGGCGACCTATCGGCGGGCCGAGGCGTCCCGAGCAGCCGGCAACCACGAGCAAGCTGTGCTTCGCTACCAAGAAGTAATTGACCAGTTCAAGGCCAGTAGCTTTGCCCCATGGGCGATGTTCCGGCAGGGCGAAGTGTTCTCTGACCAAGGACAAGCAGACAACGCACGGGTGTTCTACGGCGAAGTGATTCGGATTTATCCAAAATCACGGGCCGCCAAGGCAGCACGCAAGGCGCTGAGCAAGTAATGGCCGACTTATATTTTAAGCAGCTGTTGGTCGGTCGCGACATTGGTCACGGCGACCCGATTGCGGCGCAGATGCAGAACTTTGTCTACCTGATTGGTGATCGATCCGCCGGTGAGTGTTTGGTGGTCGACCCGGCGTGGGCTGTGGATGAGATCGTCGACATGGTTGAAGCGGATGGGCTCAAGCTGACGGGTGCGCTCGCCACGCATTACCACCCGGACCATGTGGGTGGAAGCATGTACGGGCTTACGGTCGAGGGGTTGCCCCGCTTAATGGAGCGGTCCCCATGCAAGGTGCATGCACACAAGATCGAGGTGCCGGGGATTCGTCAAATCACTGGGCTTGAGGCCTCAGACTTTGTGAAGCACGACTCTGGAGATTGCGTGCGAGTGGGCGACATTGAGATCGAACTCTTGCACACACCCGGACACACACCAGGATCGATGTGTTGTCGATTGAAATCCGCGATCGTGGCTGGTGACACCTTGTTTCTTCAGGGGTGCGGACGTGTGGACCTACCGGGAGGGGATGCGGAACAGATGTACTACACACTCACCCAGCGGCTCTCATCGCTCCCCGGAGATACGGTGCTGTATCCGGGTCACGCGTATGGAGGTGAGTCGGCGGACATGGAGACGGTGCGGTCAACCAACCCGTACCTGAGTGTGCCCGACCTGCAGACGTGGCTGCGTCACATGGGATAGCCCGATGCGACGGCCTAATAGTGGGGCGGAACCTGTTCTTCCATGGGCGCTTCGGCACCCAGCGTCTCCTTGAGTTGCTCGCGTACGGTTGCGAGCTCAGCCTGCAGACGGTGGATCGTTTGGGCCTGTTCGCGAATGACCAAGTCCAGTTGGTGGATCGTGTCGTCTTGGAATGCAAACTTTACCTCGAGGTCTTCGACTCTCTGTTCAAGATGTTCATGGCTCATGGGTCTGCTCGACTTCGCCCGATACGGGGCGGTTTGTAATCTTGAGGTGTTGTTCAATGCGGTGCTCAAGGGCTCGCATATCCTGAAGCGAGTGGCCGAATGGGACCAAAGCGATCGAACGCCCAGATTGATCGCTCGCCATCAGTCGATAGGTCGTTTCATTGAGTGTGTTGGAGGGGTTTCGCTGCACCCAAAGCTGTGTCGGGCGAAGCGTTTGGTTTGGAAGTCCTGGAATCGGTAGCGGGCGAAAATCGATTGTGCTGCGCGCAATTGTAAGCAGGGTAGTGTGTTTTACCTGCATGGCGACCACATAGGCCACCACGATGAGAGAGGTGACAATGTAGGCGGCCATCGACTTGAGCAAGAGGGCGATCGCGATTTCCGAAATGGCCAGCAACCCGAGCCCTGCAAGAAATACCCGGGGAATGGGGCGAGTGTATCGGATGGTGAGTCCGCCGTCTGATTCAGTCACCCGGTAGTGGGAACTGGGTGGCGTCCGTTCGGCTTCGGCCCCCTCGGTGTCATGCTGACCTGCTCCAGAAGAATCGCTTGCCTCGAAGGGCGGAGCTGGAGGGGGGCCATCGGCGGTCTGGGGCAGCGGGGTGATCCCTTCGCAGAAAGGGCAGAAGGAGTGGCCGCGATTCCGGTCGATGTGCTCGGGAATAATCGCGGCGCCGCACCAGTCGCACCGCTGACGATTCCAAACTGTATCCATGGTTCAGGGGGCTTCCGGCGTGTAGGTTGTCGCCACATAGACGTCTGATGACACCATCACGCGGGCATTAAATGCAACGCCTCCGGCGGCGTCAATCAGGGTGGACGCATCAATGTGTACCGTCTCAGAGATCACGGCCTCACACATGTCGTCGAAGGCGTCATGACCCAGCTTCATCGTCGCTTCCGGGGCGAACCCATCGCCAAACGAACCGTTCCAGCACAATTGGTATTCGTGGTCGGTGCATCCACCGCTGTAGCTCACGTCCAGTTGGAGGGTTGACCCTTCAAAGCGAAGAGCGTTCAGTTCGATGGGATCGGGTGCGGGCAACGTGCAGTCGGTCATGATCGTCACCAATGCATCGGCATCGGCATCGGCAT
>DEBL01000107.1:10824-20829 GCA_002348535.1 Deltaproteobacteria bacterium UBA2957
CATCGGCATCGGCATCGGCATCGTCTGCCCCTCCGAGTGCGCAGTCGGTCAGCCACAGGTTCTGGTTGACTGTGCCGCATGCAGCAACATCAATTGAGGTCGGCATGGAGATGCAGTTGTCGATGCTGACGGCTTCGAGGCTGTACCCACCCTCCGGAAGCGATGCGGAAAACTCTCCCGTTGCGTTGGCGAGGATGGAAATCGGATCCTCGGGGGTGTCGGAGGGCGTTGCAAACACGTGTGCATTGGGTTCGGGACGGTCGGCGGCTTCCCAATCCAGCGCGCGAATCACCTGACCCGTCAATGTTCCCATCACGGTCTCGCAATCGGCTGCGCCATCGGTATCGGCATCGCCGTCGCCGTCGCCGTGGATATCGGCACTCTCTGGGTCGTTCGAGTCGGTGTCCGAACTGGGCTTGGAACTGCAGGCCAACATAAACATCAAGCAGAGTGGTGCTCGCATAGCGACTCCCTTGGCGCTTATCAGTACGCCATTCAGCCCCATCGTAGCGGAGTTTTTGACGGCGTTCCTAAAGTTTTGACCGCCTTAGTCTACCAATGCCGCGACAGTCCGAAACCACCATAGACAAACATCCGGTCATGCATCGCCGATCCCGGCGTTGATTTCCCAAAGAGGATGCCGGCGCCGGATAGGCCGCCTTGCGCGTCCAACCGCATGGACTCGCCGAGATTCAGGCTGATTCCAGCGGGCAGGTGCGCCATGATGTATGCCGGAAACCGAAATGTGGGCTGCACGTAGACCCACACACCATCAGATAGGCTCACGGCCACCGGCAGCCCGACGCCACCCCATAACCAACCGCCCTCGACATGGGTCCCCACGTACACGTGTTCGGGAAGCCCCTTCAACTCGGTACGGACGTAGCCGCCTGCGGCAGCAAACGATGTCATGCCGAACGAGACGAGCACCCCCGACTCGGTGCCTTCAAACGTCTCGGACTTTCGGCGCAGCCAGAACTGACCCCCGCTCATGAGTTTGAAGTCACTTGTCGTACCGTCTTGACCGGGCTTGGCGATTTGGGCGTGGCCCGTGTACCCGAGGCCCACTGAGCGGCTATGGGCAGCATCGAGCGGTGAGGCTGGCGGTGCCGGCATGGTGGGCACACAGGCTGAAAGTCCAAGGGTGATGGCCGCCAATAAAAACAGTTTCATGGTTCATCCGAAGAGAGAGTGTAGTGAGGGCCGTAACACTGCGCCGAAGCAAGCCATACTCCAACTTGTGGTCGATCAAAACCCATCGGGCTACCCGCGGTGTCATGACTGGGAACCCGCAGACCTTGATTCGTCCGGAGGTCATGGACCGATGGCTTCGCCTGCTGGCTCCGGTTCGTCGTTATCACCGGCACCGAGTGGAGGGAATGGAACGCGTTCCGCTCGAAGGGCCCGCCATCTTGGTCATTCACCACAGCTTAGCCACCTACGACGGATTCTTGTTTGCAGCCTCTATCTACGAGTCGACTGGGCGGGTGCCGACCGCACTGGGTGACGATCTGCTCTTTCGAACGCCGGGCCTGAAACACCTCGCTTGGGATACGGGCATTCGGCCGGCATCGCCCAAGGCCGGGGCCGATCTGTTGCGCTCCGGTCAACTCATGTTTGTATCCCCCGGAGGCATGTGGGAGTCGCTGCGACCCACGGAAGAAGCGCGCACCCTCCGATGGGGGCAGCGGCTTGGATTTTGCCGGCTTGCGCTGCGAACGCAAGTCCCGTTGGTGATGGTGGCATGTCCGGCGGCCGATGACATCTACACGGTGAAAAAGAGCAGGTTCACGGACCAAATTTATCGGCGACTTCGGGTTCCCTTCCCCATTGCTCGGGGGGTGGGGCCGACGCCGATTCCCCGACCGGTGCGTTTGACACACTACGTGTCGGAACCGGTTCGTCCAGACTCTCACGATCCGGCGAATGAGGAGCAACAGGTTCGTGCTCTTCGCGCGCAGTGCGAGCGAGCGATGATGGCGCTGCTGGCGTCACCTCGGTAGTGCCCTAGTGGCGCAGGGTCGCGGTTGCGCTTGGCGGTTGAAGAGCGTCGCGGTGGGCCCACAGGTTCGTTCGACGTGGTCCCGCAACCGTGCGCCGGCCCAATCCGCTTGCCCAGTACGCCTGCCGCATACCGATATCTCTTGCAGGCCGTGTGGGGATTGGGTACGGTTTGGGCATGCATGAGCAAACACACAATACCTGTTGTTGCTGCCGGGAGGCTGGGGCGCGCGCGTAACGTGTTTTGTTCAACAACGACGCCCGCCTCGGCCCACGCCTCGGCGGGCGTTTTCGTTGTTTTCTTGTCGCTATCTGTCTGACTCAAATCAGGAATTTCGGTGAAATATTTATCCCCCGCCCGCTGTTGTTGTTGCTGTTGTTATACGGCGCCGGGGAGCAGTTGGATTTCAGCACATTGAGTTGATTTATTGTCCGCCCCCGCCAGACGCTGGGGTTCGGTTTATTCGCTCCAGTTGTGTTTCGGGCCATTAGGAGCCACGCCATGTCCAGACCATTTCCAGCAGCCAAGCGGATCAGCGCGCAACGCGTTCCTGCAACCGTGTTGGACCAGATCGGGAACACGCCGCTGTTGAGCCTGACAGCCACGTTGCAGGACCACCTGCCACCCGGCGTTGAGGTGCTCGCCAAAGCGGAGTGGTTCAATCCCGGCGGCTCGATCAAAGACCGGGCTGCGTTCTCAATGGTGCTGGAACTGGAGCGAGAGGGTCGCCTTGCGCCCGGTGACACGATTGTGGATGCGAGCAGCGGCAACACGGGCATCGGACTGGCAATGGTGGCTGCGGCACGCGGCTACAGATTGGTCCTCGCGCTCCCAAAGAATGCGAATGCAGAGCGCAAGAAGCTTCTGGCCGCGTACGGGGCGGAGGTGGTGCTCACCTCACCGCTGGAAGGGTCAGATGGAGCGATTCGGGAGGCGCAGCGGCTCGCCGAGCAGCACCCCGAGTGGCACTACCTGAACCAGTACGGAAACGACGCGAACTGGCGCGCCCACTTTCGAACGACGGGTCCAGAGATCGCAGAACAAGCGCCCGACATCACGCACTTCGTGGCGACGGTGGGCACCGGAGGTACGTTCACGGGGGTGGGGCGGTTCATGCGGAAACACCACCCTACGGTGCAGCTTGTTGAGCTGCAGCCGGACTCGCCCTTTCACGGCTTGGAGGGGGTCAAGCACATGGAGTCGGCCTTGGTCCCGGCCATCTGGGACGCCGACCTCGCCGACCGTCGGCTCGGGGTGCCGACCGAGGCGGCGTACGACTGGGTGCGAACCTTGGCGGCGGATGGGCTGCTGGTCGGGCCCAGCGGTGGTGCCGCCGTATGGGGTGCTGTCAAGGTGGCGGCGGAGCTGAACTCGGGCGTCGTCGTTACGGTCTTTCCCGACTCGGGGCTGCGCTACCTGTCCGATGCCCACCTGTGGGAGCGGTCGACATGAGCCTTCGCGCCCCGCAACATGAACTCGATAAGCTCTACGCTCATGCGATTGAGGGCTACCCGCATGAGGTGGTTGGAATCATCGCAGGCGAGCGGTCCACGGGAACAGTGCGGCGGGTTCAGCCGCTCATCAACGAGCGCTCCGATTCGGCTCACAACCGATACAGGGTGTCCGGTCTTGTCTTGATGCGCGCTGAGCAAGCGCTGGAGTCCGAGGGCTTCGAGATTCTCGGGTACTACCACTCCCATCCCGACCACCCAACGCAGTATTCAGAGACCGACCGAGAACATGCGCTCCCGAACATGTCCTACGTCATTGTCTCGGTCTGCGATGGCGCCGTTGCAGACATTGCCAGTTGGCGGCTCAAAGACGACCGCACAGCCATGGACCCCGAATCCATCCAATCTGTTTAATCATCCCCTCCGAAAAGGAACGAGCATGACTACGATTCACATTCCAACCCCTCTCCGCCCCTACACCGATGGCCAAGCCAGCGTTGAGGTGACCGGAGGCACCGTCGGCGAAGCTCTTGATGCCCTCACGACGGCCCACAGCGGGCTTGCCAAGCACCTCCGCGATGATGCCGGAAAGCTCCGCAGCTTTGTGAACATCTACCTCGGCGACGAAGACATTCGGTTCTTGAACGGCGAGCAGACGGCCATCGGTGCCGGTGCGGAGCTCACCATCGTGCCGAGCATTGCCGGGGGGCTTGAGTTGCCCGAACTCTCGGGCCCCGAGATCGCGCGCTACAGCCGTCACCTGATCCTCGATGAGGTCGGCATGGAGGGTCAGCGCAGGCTCAAGGCGAGCGCCGTACTGTGCATCGGTACGGGAGGGCTGGGCTCACCGTTGTTGATGTACTTGGCGGCTGCCGGAGTGGGTCGTATTGGCATTGTCGATTTTGATGTGGTCGACGAATCAAATCTGCAGCGGCAGGTCATTCACGGCAGTGCCAGTGTGGGGCGACCCAAGGTTGCGTCCGCCGCCGAGCGGATCCGTGACATCAACCCCCACATTCAAGTCGACTTGTTTGAGGAACCCCTGACGAGTGAGAACGCACTGCGCATCATGGAACCCTACGATGTGGTGGTCGATGGCACGGACAATTTTCCAACCCGGTACTTGGTCAATGACGCCTGCGTCATGCTGGGCAAGCCCAACGTGTACGGTTCGATTTTTAAGTTCGAAGGCCAAGCCAGTGTGTTCAACTACCGCGGCGGTCCGAACTACCGGGACTTGTACCCTGAACCGCCTCCACCAGGATTGGTACCGTCGTGTGCCGAAGGCGGTGTGCTCGGGATTCTGCCCGGCGTCATTGGCTGCATCCAAGCCACGGAGACCATTAAGGTGCTGCTGGGAACGGGCGATACCTTGTCGGGCCGGCTGTTGCTCTACGATGCGCTGGGCATGAGGTTCCGCCAGTTGAAGCTGCGTAAGGACCCCAACGCCACCGCGGTCACCGAACTCATCGATTACCAACAGTTCTGCGGGGTTCCGGCCAACGACCATGAGCAGGCATCGGTGGCTGAGGAAGAACCCTTCCAGCGCGTCACCGGACCGGCGGCCAAGGCTCGCCTCGATGAGGGCTGGACGCCCTACGTATTGGACGTTCGGCGGCCGGCCGAGGCCGAGATTGTGAAGTTCGACTTTGCCGACCGCTTGCAGCCCCATGGCGACGTGGTGGCCATCGCCGATGAACTCCCGAAAGACCGTGACATTCTCATTCACTGCAAGATGGGCGGTCGGTCGGCGACGGCAGCAAAGGCCTTGGCCGATGCAGGCTTCGACCCCGATAAGCTGTACAACCTCGACGGTGGAATCGTCGGCTGGTCGCGCGACGTTGATTCATCGCTACCCGCCTATTGATCGGCGGTGCAGCGCGTTCCCCAGATTGGGTGTGAGCGCATCGAAGCGATGTTCGGGAGCGTTGATGCCGCGGCATCAACCCCGCACTCGGACGGTTAGCGGCGCATCAATGTGCGGCTCCAGATCAATTCACGGCGAACATCGCCTTCTACCCGTGGCGACACGCTAATGCCTTGGTCTTCAAAGCCCGACAGCGAATGGAAATCAAACCGGAGTGTGTTGAGGCGGTGGCACGAGGCACACGAGGTATTGGGCACCAAGAACTCGTACGGGTCGGCAATCGCATCGCCCTTGGTGATGATGTCATTGGCCGAGACAATGATGCTGTCTCGAAGTTCGCTGTTGCCCCGAGCGAACTCGTTTTCGACCGCTTCGTCTTCCACGCCCACCGCCACCGTCTGAGAAGGACCGATCTTCACCAACTCGCGACCGGATTCCCGTCCAATGACATTGAGTTGCTTCAGGGTAGGACGGCCCTCATTGCCATCGAAGCCCACGAAGATCCACAAATCGGCTTGGGCGGGACTGCGGCCCTCGGGGAGGCTAAACGACGTCAACTCATCAAGGTCACGGGGTGACGCGAATTCATCCAAGAACCACCGCAGCTTGGTGCGAAACTGATTTTGAACTTGAGGAGATCCGTAGGTCTCGGGCCGAATATCGAGTTCTTCATAGGCCCAGCTTGAGGTTTGGGGGTCGCGCAAGGAGTGCAAGGCTCCGAGAACGGCTCGTGCAGTCGCGTCTCGCACGGCCTTGAAGCCCTCGACCATGTGCGGCTGAAGTTGCTCAGGGGGTCGGTTCTGGGCGAGATGCTTGGCCACGGTTTGTCGCCATTCTCCTTCGATTCGCTCCCCGCTCGGGTTGTGTGGCGCCACCGGATAGATCGCGTGAATCGCGCGGTCATCGGCGTAAAAGTCGACGATCGTGCCCCACGCCAAGCGGTAGTCGTTGACCACGGGTTGCCAGACCAGTCGCACAGCGGGCCAGCACCACTCGTCGATGTCAACGGATGGACGAATGCCGATGGGCGCGCAAGGAGACACGCGAATCGACACAAGGCGCCAGTCTTCGTCGCGGTTTTCGAGTTCGATGGCGTCCTCGGCGAATGTTCCGTCATAGGCTTTGCGAACCTTTCGGAGCCAAGAAGCGGGCAAGAACCGGTAGCCTTGGGAATTGCGCGTCTTGAAGTCGATGACAGGCTCGTCCGTGGTGTCGAGCAGAATCGCCAAATCGGCAGCGGCCGGGAAGTTTGGCGCCCACTCTGATGGCGAACTGTACCCACTCGACATGGGGCTTGAATTGCCGTACGGGTCGTCGGTATCGGGCGATGTCGACGGCGTAGCGCATCCGTGAAGCAAGACAGCAATGGATATAAAAACTGAGCGCATGATTTACCTACCAATGGGTAGTTAACAAAGGCATCCAAGGTTGACGTGACGGTTGAGTGAAGGCACATGGTGTGCCGTGGTAGCGTCAACAAGGAGGGCGAGTGAACGCGTCTGTGGAACAGTGGCTGGCTGCACTGCGTTGGGTGATGACCCAGCCCGGCCTCCTAACGGGGCTGGCTGGAGGCACGGCACCGCTGCTCGAGGAAGATGACCCGCGGTTGGGACAGATGCTGGATCGAACCGGTCGCGACCCTTCAGGGCTGTTGGAGCTATTGGCTGCGCCCCGATCGCACAAGGTGGGAATCGCCTTCGAAGCGCTGGTGCATTGGGGGATCGAGTGCGGGCTGGGTCACACGGTGCTCGGTCGGGACGTGCAGATTCAATCCGAGCGAAGAACCGTAGGGGCGCTCGATGTTGTTCTGCGTCGAGACGACGGCATCGTGGAGCATTGGGAGCTGGCCTACAAGCTCTTTCTGCAGTCGAGGCCTGCTGTCGAGTGGTCCAGTTGGCTTGGGCCCGGTGAACGGGACCGGCTCGACACCAAGGTGAACCGAATGCGGAATCATCAATCGCCACTTTCGGGTCGAACGGTGGCCAAACCCGCGCTCGAGACACTGGGCGTCATCGATGAGCCGGTTCGTCGGGTCGTGCTTCAGGGTGTGCTGTTTACACCGTGGACCGCTCCGGTGGCGCGTGCACAGGGCGCCCGCTCTGATGCCGCTGGCCGTTGGGTGCGAGAGGGAGACCTCTCGCATGTGATGAAACAGTGGCCGGAGTCTCGATGGGTGCGGCGCCTGAAGCCGCTTTGGTTTGGTCCATGGGTGGGGCCGGCACACGATATCTGCTCAGCGTCGGAGCGCCTTAAACACCTTAAGGAACCCGTTCGGCGGGCGCAGCTGTGGAGCGTTTGGGGGGCCGGTCAGGACACTGAGCAGTTGTGGTTCGTGGTGCCCCAACAGTGGGGCAGTCGGGCCCGCTGATGCTCAGTCGGACGCACGCTGGGGCGCAACAGATCGAATCCACGCCGCAAGGCCGATGAGTCCAAGTTGAACGGCGAGACGCACGGTGTGCCCCACTGGCCCGAATCGGTGGCCGTTGAAGGCCACATCATTGACCCACATGTGCAGGTTCCCCAAGTACAGCAGCAGCAACTGGGCGATCATGAGCGTTGCGCACAGCCTTCGGGTGCGAGGAATCATGATGCCGATTCCGACTCCCACTTCGGTCCAGCCGGTGATGTGCACCCAAAACTCCGGCCAGCCCAAGTAGGTGGGTACGATGGGAAAGAAAGGCTCGGGATCCACGAAATGCTGAATGCCGACCCAGACAAACGGGAGTCCGTATGCAATGGCGGCGAGGTTCTGAGCACGAGACGGAGGCGACATGGTGCAGTCAAGCTACTGCAGGGAGGGTCAGTTCCCCAATAAAAAAACCCTCCGTGCGAACACGGAGGGCGGGGGTTGGGGGTCGGACACTTAGCGTGCGGCATTCCGGCGTCGGGTGGTGACGAGAGCCATCATTGCCATGAGCGCCGCGGGCCACGCCGGCGAACCGGCGGGCGCGGTCGAGCACCCACCGGATGGGGGAGCAGGGTCGGAGGCAGGTCCAGCATCGACGGCGAGGTCTTCGTCGAGGTCAACGGTCGTGTCATCGTCATCGAGATCGAGTCCGGTGTCGTCATCGAGTCCGGTGTCGTCATCGAGTCCGGTGTCGGTGCTGGGGCTGCACTCGTCTTCGTAGTCGGCGCATTCTGTGCCAAAACCGAACCACGTACCATCGAGGTCCGCACACGCCTCTTCGATGACCTCAACGCAGGCGTCGTCGACGCAGCATGCACCGGCCTTGGGGTCGTCGACTTCGCATTCGGCACCCACATCGGCGCACTCGCTGCTGGTACCCATCCAATCGCCTGCGCGGTCGGCGCATTCCTCTTCGGTGAGGTCGGCGCAGGTGTCGTCGATGCAGCAGGCGCCGGTGGGCTCGGGGTCAACATCGGCGCACTCTGCAGCGACATCAATGCACTCGCTACCCGTGCCCATCCAGTCGCCTGCGCGGTCGGCGCATTCTTCTTCGGTGAGATCGGCACAGCTGTCGTCGATGCAGCATGCACCGGTGGCTTCGACCTCGCACTCCACCTTGGCATCGTCGCAGGGAACGCCGGGACCACTCCATGTGCCTCCGGCGTCCAGACAGTATTCCTCGATCATGAACTCGCAGACATCATCGATGCAACAGGCACCCCCGGGGGTGGCAGCGGCAGTAAAACTAAACATCAGGGCAAACAAAAGCATGGGATTCCTCCGGGTCGCATCGAAGCGGCGACTCAACCCCCATCAAGGGCACCGGAATCGCAAAGTTTCATTCAGTTCAAAAAATATTCAGGGACAAGTCGTGACTTGGCTTGGGCACTGGTTGTCCGCATGAACCCAACCGGTGTGGGTTTTTGTTTGGTCTTTTGGGTCGGCGAGCACGACCTTGAGCCAAGTCGTTGAGCAATCGAGCACGGTACGAACAACGCCCCAGTCGTTTCCTGGACTGTACGGGTCGCGGTTCGCCCAACGCACAATGGGCCCCGTGGTGTCGTCGGGTGTTGCATACAGTGCAAAGGAGCCATCGGTTTCACCGTCTTTGGTTCGGTCGCGCAGGGATGTCTTCAGCAAGCTGCCGTGAAGCCAACCGGTCTGAGGACCCTCGGTGCGCGGTTCCCACTCGCGTCCGTTCTCGGGCTCAAAGGCGATTGGGTTGTTGAACTGAATCCATCCTTCCTTGGCCCCAATGGCGGTGATTTCGGTGCCACCCGGAAGTTGCCCAAGGATCGTGGACTTGCCGGAGGGGGCTGCGCGTACATTGATGCCCTTGGGGTCGGGGTCACTGACCCACAGCCACACCGAACAGGGCGCCGGACCCGCATGGGCCAGCTGCATGGCTGCAAGTGCGAGCACCATCGATTCAGTCTATTCAGGGGCCGCTTCTTCCGAGGCGGCTTCGTCTGCAGGCGACTCACTGGCCACCGGGCCAATGGCGCCGTTCATGCTGATGAAGAAGATGCAGTCGTTGCCCTCGTTGCACCCTGTGATGTGCGGCTGACCACTGCCTTCCGTCCAGTACGACCCTGGGGTCATGGCGCGCTGGACACCGTGCGGGAACTCGCCGGAAATCAGGACTCCGGTGTAATGGCCGCCGTGCATCGGTTTGGGCGCAGTCGTGCCGGATGGGACCTTGGCGAACGCCATCCACGGTCCGGTGGAGCGGTCACCGTGAATCATTTTCACCGCCGTGCCGTTGGGTTGTGTTGGG
>DEBL01000393.1:0-2326 GCA_002348535.1 Deltaproteobacteria bacterium UBA2957
CCGCGTCGCAGAACTGTTGGGCGAACTAACCGCCGCCATCGCATTGCTGGTGTCCATCGTCGGGCTGCACCGCTGGGGGAACACCATCCGCAGTCGCGTGAAAGCCGGCGGAGCCGAGTCCAGCGTGGCGACGTGGGCCACGTCCACCACGGCGGGCCGAATCTCTGGGGTGCTCACCGCGGCGGTTTCACTGGCGATTCTCAGTTTTCGGATCGCCTTTGCCCTGGCGCACGGCCTCATCGAAAGTCGAGCGGGCTTGTCTTGGGTCGGCGCGGCATTGGCCCGACGACAGCTTCGTGAAGACTCCACTATTCGGCGAATGGCTCTCTCGAATGCAACCCGAAATGCCATTGGCCAGGGGTCCCTTCGAACACTTCACGTCGAACCGTACATCGGTATTATCGGCAAACGGTATCAAGACTGGTGTGCCGATCCCCGACGCGGCCTCGTCGCCGTAACGGGAGACCGAGGGTGCGGAAAAAGCGTTGTGCTCGACGCACTAAAGCGCACACTGGAGGGGCGCATTGTCGAGGCTCAGACGCCCATCGGAACACAAACCCCGGCCCGAGCCCTCCAGTGGCTGATCAAAACCACCGAAATCGATGCCGAACCCACCGTCGAATCGGTCGTGGAGGCACTGATGCAGCGCCCCGCGTGCATCGTTCTGTTGCCCAACCTTCATCGGCTCTACTTGCGAACCGTCAACGGCTACGAAGGGCTGGACGCCGTGTTGGCCGTCATGCAGGCCACTGGCCGACATCACTTTTGGGTGGCCTCCTTCCATGGTCCCGCCTGGTCCTTCCTCGCCGAGATGAAGCACATCGGGAATGTGGGGGTGTTCACGACACGCGTCGATGTTCAACCCCTGAGTCCAGCCGACTTGTCTGCTTGGCTGCTCGCTCAGACAAGCGCCGCTGGATTCCGGCCCCGTTTTGAGGGAATGCTTCCCCGGCAAATGACCGGCCCCGATGCGGCCCGAATGTTGGAGAGAACCGAGCGCGCGTACTGGCGGCTGCTCGCCGAAGCAAGTCAAGGCAACCCCACTGTGGCAGTCCGAATGTGGGTCGATGGACTGCGGGCAACCGACTCCGAAACCGTGCTCGACGTCACCGTACCTCGAACCCATGAAACCCAAGAACTGGACACGCTCCAAGACTCCGATTTGTTCGCGCTCACGGCGCTGATTCTCCACGATGACATGGATGTACCCGAGCTCCACCGCGTGTTGAACATTCGAGAGTCTCAGGTTCGAAGCATCTGTCGCACCCTTGAACAGCTCACTTTGATCACGGAAACCGACCTCGGTCGATACAGGGTTCGACTCACGTGGCTTCCCGCTGTCGAACGCCACCTGCGTCGCCGAAGCTTTCTGCACAAAGGATAGGGATGGAAACCACCGCCAATCTGCTGCACTTCGTCGTCTGGGATCGACTGCCTTTCGCCATTGGCGTGATCGTAGTTGCCTTCATTGGTGGCCGGATCGCTGCGCAATCCCTCGATGCCCTCGGCGAGCGAGTCGCTCAACGGCGACTCCTGTTCAAGCAAATCAGTGCTGTTATGCGCTTTGTGGTCCTGATCGGCGCCACCCTCATCGTGGCCGGATCGCTGTTTCAGTTCTCTTCAGAGGCATTGCTTGCCGTCAGCGGATCCGCTGCGGTGGCCATCGGGTTCGCGTTTAAGGACGTCGTCGCTTCGCTCATGGCCGGATTGATTCTGCTCTTCGACCGACCCTTCCAAGTGGGCGACCGCATCGAGTTCGACGGAACCTACGGAGAGGTCATTGAGATCGGTCTGCGAACGGTTCGCATACAGACATTGGACGACAACCTCGTCAGCATTCCCAATCACCGATTTCTCAATGACACCGTGTCTTCCGCAAACTCCGGATCACTTCACCAGATGTGCGTCTTTCCCTTTTGGATCGGGTGCAACGAAAACGTGAGTGCAGCCAAGCGCATCGTCTATGAGGCCACGGCATCGAGCCGCTATGTTCACATCGACCAACCGATCACCGTCAGCGTTCGCGAGGGCCCCATTCCAAACGGAGCAGAGCGCCTCGCCATCGAATTGAAGGTCAAGGCATACGTATTCGATGGTCGCTACGAGACCGCATTCGCGACGGATGTGACCGAGCGGGTAAAGCAAGCCTTCAAGGAACGCGAGATTCGTACAGCAGGCGAGCTTGAGTGGAGTGCACGCGGATCTTGAGCTACCCGTGAGCGGATTCAAAATCCTGCATAAACTGCGCGAGCGCGGACACCGACTCTCGTTCGCATGCGTTGTAGATGCTGGCCCGCAGGCCGCCAACGGAGCGGTGACCCTTGAG
>DEBL01000393.1:2719-9775 GCA_002348535.1 Deltaproteobacteria bacterium UBA2957
AGAAGGGGTCCTGAATGTCACGTTCATGAGCGAGCGGTGTGCCGCATCGGCATGCCCATCCCAAAAGCCTGAGCCATCAATGATGCCGTAAATTTCTTCCGCCTTCTCCCCGTTGAGGGTTGCCATGGACTCCAAGCCTCCGAGATCCTCTACCCACGCGAGCACGCGCTCAAGGGCGTAGATTCCAAAAGTGTTGGGCGTATTGAACAGGCCCCGTTTCTCGACTTGGAGCCGGTAATCCAGCATGGGCGGCAGTGCACCGGGGGCTTTTTGCAGTGCCCACGGGCTAAGAATTACGGCCGTCACACCCGACGGGCCAAGGTTCTTCTGGGCGCCAGCATAGATGAGATCGTGCGCTGCCACATCAACAGGGCGGCTGCAGATGTCCGAGCTCATGTCCGCCACAAGTGGGATCGACCCGGAGTCGGGACGCGAATGAAACTGCGTGCCATAGATCGTATTGTTGGTTGTATACGCGGCGTACACAGCACCCGAGTCAAAGTCGACCGAGTCCGGCAGGGTGCTGTAGTTGGAATCCTTTCCGTCCCACGCAATCCGACCGCCCGCGACCCGTTTCGCTTCATTGACCGCCTTATTGGACCACGTTCCCGTCACAACAAAGTCTGCACTTTCGCCGGACCCAAGCAGGTTGAGAGCGGTCATGTGAAACTGAAGGCTGGCCCCTCCTTGCAGAAACAACACGGAATATTCATCGGGAATTCCCATGACGCGTCGCAGCCGCTCTTCCGCACCCCGATGGACGGCATCAAAGAGCGGTGAGCGATGGGAGAGCTCCATCAGTCCGAGACCGGACCCCTTAAAGTTGGGCAGCGCATCGGCCAGCTGCTCGATCACACTCAGCGGCAATACGGCCGGTCCAGCGGAAAAGTTGTGCGCACGGCTCATTTGGACTCCAGGTCGACAACGTCAACGGCAAAAATCGAAGAATTAGACACCAACTGCTCAACCAAAGACGCCAACGGTGCCCGGCTTACTTGTATATGAGCGCAGGCTGCAAGGGAACCCTGGAACACGATGTTCTTCATCGATTCGACATTGATGTTGTCCGCGCGCAGGGCCGTCAAAACGCCGGCGAGAACACCAACCTCATCTTTGTGGCGGACCACCAACAGGTGGGTCGCAGAGGTCTGCACTGCGAGATTGACACAGTTGGGAACCTCTCCTGTGGCTTTCCATGCGGAGACAATTCGAACCACTTCATCACCCACCGCTTCGGATGCTTGTTCGGTGCTCGCACCAATGTGATGCGTTCCATAGACTCCGGCCAGCGCTGCAATGGGAGCCTGCCAACCCCCGTCGGCTGCCGGCTCATCGCAGAACACGTCGAGCCCCGCCTTGATCCCCCGGTGTTCAACGGCGTGCGCAAGTGCCGCTTCATCCACGATCGCCCCCCGTGAGGTGTTGACGAAAATGCTTCCATCCTTCAACGCGTCGATGACCTCCGCGGATATCAACCCGCGGGTGTGCTCATTCAGCGCAACGTGGACGCTCAAGATGTCGGCCTGCATGGCAACCTCAACCGCCCCATCGACCGACGTCACGCCCAAGGCCGCCGCGCGATCGGGCGTGAGGGCAATGTCCCACGCGACAACATTCATCTCAAAGGCTTGGGCCCGTCGGGCAACCTCCATGCCGATGTTGCCGAGACCGATCAACCCGAGAGTGCGTCCCTTCAACCCACGGGTTCCCTTTGCGAATGTCTTCTTCCGCCAGTTTCCCGATCGCAGTTCCGCGACATTGTCCGCGATGCGCCGATCCGCGTTCAACATATGACCAAGGGCCAACTCGGCGACAGCTGCCGCATTCTTACCGGGGCAGTTGGCCACATACACACCGCGACGGGACGCATGCTCCACCGCGATCGTATTGAATCCAGCCCCCGCCCGAATGACGAGCGATAGCGCACGTGCTGCATCCAGATGCTCGTTTAAAACCTCGGTTGAACGCACAATGAGAACCGCCGGGTCATGGGTGGAAAGCGCTTCTTTGAGCGCTTCTCCGTTCAAGGTCGGGTCGGTCACGACCTGACATCCAATCGCCCGCAAGTCGGACTCCACAGCCGGAGCCATCTTGTCTGCAATCAACACCTTCATGAGCTTGCCTCCTCCCTTGGTGATGAGTTTCTAAACAGCTTCCGACCCGTCGGCACCTGATCTCATGCATAATGCGTGAGGTGGCTGACTCTTCCGACTCGGCCCATGGCGATTCACCAACACCTATGGAGCCCGAATGGCACGGATTCTCGCGGTCGATGACGACCCCCTTGTGCGCCGGGCAATCTCGCGGGTCCTTGTGAATGCCGGGCACGAAGTGGTGCCAGCCGGTCACGGTGCCGATGCCCTTCAGATCGCATCCGATCGGGCGTTCGATGTCGCTCTGGTGGACTACCATCTGCCCTTCATCGACGGACTGGAGGTGCTCCAGCGCCTCCGCGAAGTGCAGCCGGGTTGCTTGCGCATTCTGGTCACCGGAGCCCTCGATCTGCCCATGATCATGGACGCTGTGAACCGTGGCGAGGTCATGCGAGTGGTTGAGAAGCCCTTCGAATCTGCCGGTCTCGTGGGGGCCGTCGAAGACGCCATGACCGCCCGCCGCCGCATGATGGAGGTCTACCGAGTCCAAGAACAAGCCGCGTCTGAACATGAGCGCGAGATGCTCGAAGATTGTCTTGGCGGCGGTCACCTTCGCCTTGCCTTGCAACCCATCGTCAGCGGTAAAGACACGTCCATTCAAGCCTTCGAGTGCCTGCTCCGTTCGACTCACAGCGTGCTCGATGGTCCTTTGTCCGTGATCCGAGCAGCCGAACGGCACCAGATGCTTCCTGAGCTTGGCCAAGCGGTGAGTCGCTACGCCGCCGGATGGATGGAGCAAATTCCGGGCAACATCAAGCTCTTTATGAACCTCCACCCCGATGAACTGGCCGATCCAGATGGCATGTGCGAGAGCCTCAAGCCGCTGCAGCCTTGGGCGGAACGAGTGGTTCTCGAGATCACCGAACGCAGCCGACTCCAAGGCATCGAGGCCTGGGACGAGAGTGTCGACCGGGTCACCAAAATGGGCTTCTCCATCGCCGTTGACGACCTCGGTGCGGGGTACAGTTCGCTCTCGGTGCTCGCAGAACTGCAGCCGAGCTTCATCAAGGTGGACATGAGCATTGTCCGTGGCATCGACTGCGATCCCAGAAAGCAACGACTTGTCGACCTGCTCTGTCGGTTCGCCGATGCAACCAGCGCAACGCTGATCGCAGAGGGCGTTGAGACGACTGAAGAGGCCTCCGCACTCCGCGATTGCGGCGCGCACTTGCTGCAGGGCTATTTGTTCGGGAAACCATCCACGGAGCTTCCCGATGGACTGGCGACCATGGAATCCGCGTAGGGCACCCGCATGGCACGAATATTGGTGGTGGACGACGACGACCGTGTCTTGAAGTCGGTGGAACGGGTGCTGACCTCTGCCGGACACGAAGTGCACACCGAAGCGCGCGGTTCTTTGAGCCTCGACATGGCCACCTCGCAACCGTTCGATGTGGCGCTGGTTGACTACAAGCTTCAAGAGATGGATGGCTTGGAGGTGCTCCAGCGGCTCAGGGAAATCCAGCCCCGCTGTGTGCGTATGCTAATGACAGGTGAACTTGTCTTGCCCTTGGTTGTGACCGCGGTGAACGTCGGCAAGGTCAGCCGGGTCATTGAGAAGCCGTTTGACGCCAACACGCTCGTGGAGACGGTTCGCGAGGCCCTTAGCAACCACAACCGGCTGACCTCCATGCTGCAAAGCCAGCGACCCGAAGGATCGGCCCAAGAGCGTCGACACCTCACGGAAGTCCTCAATGGAAGCGGCCTCCGTCTCGCGATTCAACCCATTGTTCGAACCAGCACCAACACCGTATTTGGATACGAAATGCTGCTCCGGTCGGCACACCCCACCCTCGACGGTCCCGCCCCCGTGCTGGCTGCTGCTGAGCGCCACGGAATGCTGCGGGAGCTCGGGTCTGTGGTTGTGGCTCGCTCCGCAGAGTGGCTCATGAAGCTGCCTGACACAACGCGAATCTTTCTCAACCTCCATCCCCACGAACTGATCGACGCCACCGCACTGAGTACCCGGATGGAGGTCCTGCAATTTTGGTCTGACCGGGTGGTTCTCGAAATCACCGAGCGTTCCGAGGTGGGGGCGAATTTCTCGTGGAGCGGCGCCCTCGAGCGCGTGAAAGAGATGGGCTTTCAAATTGCCGTGGATGACCTTGGGTCGGGCTACGCAGCCCTTTCGATGCTCGCGGAACTGCAGCCTCACTTCATGAAAGTGGACATGAGCATCGTTCGAAACGTCAACAATGACGATCACAAGCGCAGATTGGTTGACTTGTTGTGCAGCTTCGCTGAGGCAACCGGCTCCGAGGTGGTGGCCGAGGGTGTGGAAACCAAGGAAGAGGCGGCGGCCCTTTCCGAGGCGGGAGTCGACCTGATGCAAGGATACCTCTACGGCGAACCTCAGCTGACCTTGGGCGCCTGATGTGGCTTTGGGATAAACCGGCCCGATGCCCATCGTAATTGCCGGCTCTGCTGCCTTTCCCGCTGATGGTCCACGACCGGTCCTCACGGTTGGCAATTTTGACGGCCTCCATCTCGGCCATCGGCACCTGATTCAGGCCTTGGTTCAGCAGGCAAACACCATTGGTGCACCCTCGGCTGTGTATACCTTTGACCCACCACCGCGCGTGGTGCTGTCCCCCGAGGGTCGAACGCCTCGCATTCAATCGTGGACCGACAAGGTTCGCATCATGGGCGATTTGGGCGTCGACCAAGTCGTAGTAGAGCGATTCACCCCCTCCTTCGCTCAGCACCCGGCGCAGTGGTTCATCGATGAGGTACTCCGGCGAAGGATTCAACCCATCGAGCTGGTGGTGGGCTACGACTTTCGATTTGGCCGCGGCCGGGCGGGAAACGTCGACACCGTCCGCGAAGCCCTTCCCTCGATTCCTGTGCGCCAAGTGGAAGCGCTTCAACTCGATGGCAACACCGTGAGTTCGAGCCGAATTCGCACCGCCGTCGGAGAAGGGCGTGTCGCGGAAGCCGCCATCCTCCTCGGGTGCCCACACCGAATTCGAGGCACTGTGGTGCATGGTGATGCCAGAGGCCGAACGATTGGGTTCCCGACGGCCAATCTTCAGACCGATGCAGAACTGATGCCGGCGGATGGGGTCTACGCAGTTCGAGCCCGATCCGATGGCGGTCCATGGTTGAACGGGGTTGCAAACCTGGGCACTCGGCCCACCTTTGACTGCGTTGGATTTCTGATGGAGGTTCACCTCATCGACTTCTCTGGCGACCTCTACGGCTCCGAAATGGAAGTGGAGTTTGTGAAGCGCATCCGCGGTGAAGCCGCCTTTTCGGGACGCGATGCCTTGGTGGAGCAAATCCGCCACGACGTGGAACAAGCCCGAGGGATGCTGTGCCCGTGAGCCGACCACGAATCAGCGGCTTCACACGAGTGTTCGGGATCGTTGGACACCCCGTTCACCATTCTCAATCTCCGGGCATGCACAACCGCCTGTTCCAAACCCTCGGGATCGATGCCGTCTACGTCGCATTTGATGTTGCTCCGGAACGGTCTGACCGCGTCGCGGACTTGGTTCGAACCATGAATCTGTCAGGGGTAAACCTCACCGTTCCGCACAAGGAGCACGTAGTCCCCCATCTCGATGGGCTGTCGGCTGAAGCACAAAGGGCCGGCGCCGTGAATGTGATCATCAACCAGGCGGGGCGACTTGTTGGCCACAATACAGATGGTCTGGGCTTTTGTGCTGCCCTTGACCATGCCGGAGAATCGACGAATCGAGCGCACGCGGTGATCCTTGGTGCTGGAGGCTCAGCCCGAGCCGTCGCTGCAGAACTCTTGAATCGAGGGGTTCCACGGATCACCCTTTTGAATCGAACTGAAGGTCGCGCGGCGGCCGCCATTGCGGCTCTCGCGTCTCATCAGCCCGCCGCGATGATCACCGCCGGTCCGCTGAGTCTTCCCTCATTCTCTGCGGCGGCCGAGGGTGCAGACTTGGTGGTCAACTGCACAAGCGGTCCCGCCGTTCCCCTCATCGAGACCCTGGATCCCAACGTGCTGGCTTCTTCTGCAGCATGGGTCGACATCAACTACTGGATGCCGTCGCCACCGCTTCAAGACGCCATCGTTCAGTCTGGACGGACCTTTCATGACGGCCTGGGCATGCTGGCATTTCAAGGTGCACTCAGCTTCGAGTTGTTTACCCAGCAGACCATCGATGGGGGCGATGTTCTCGCGACCTTGCGGAGCGAACTGTGAGCCGCCCACTCGTGGTGGTCGAACCCAAGACGCACAGGCGGCTTCGGATCATCGATGCGCTTCGCGCCGGGCACCGCGTCGATCCTCTGGACGCCATCGATGGCGCACTGCGGCACATTCGCGATCACAGACCCGCTGTTGTCGTGCTTGGCGTCGGTCGAAGGACTGAACCGGCCCTTCGTCTCGCGCGACAGATACGGACCGATGGAAGCACCCCTGCATTGATTGGGCTGATCGACTGGGACCATCGAATATCTGATCCTCCCGCTGTAGCGAACGCGTGTGGGGCTGCCGGAGTGTTTTGCGGGACGCCCTCCAATGAGGAACTGGCCGCCTTCGTCGATGAACTGGGCGCCAGTGCTCCAGTGATTCACGGTGAACCGGCCCCACGTCGCTGGAACTGGTTCTTCAGCCGCTAAGGACGACCGCCTGTGATGTGGAACTCCACCCGACGGTTGTTGGCCCGGCCGGCTTTCGTTCGGTTGGTATCAATGGGACGGTCCTCACCAAAGCCCTGAGATTCCATCCGATTCTCTTCGACACCCTTCTTGACCAAATACGTACGCACCGACGCTGCACGCTTCTGGCTCAGTCGCTGATTGAGGCTGTTTGACCCTTGGGAGTCCGTGTGCCCTTCGATGCGAATCGTGATCTTGGGGTAATCCTTCAGCACGGCGACCACCGCGTCCAGAATGCTGTGGCTCACGGTCTTGATCGTGGCTCGGC
>DEBL01000016.1 GCA_002348535.1 Deltaproteobacteria bacterium UBA2957
GTGCTTCGGGAGGAAATTACTCGGGACCTGTTTGAAGAACTCACATCGCCGCTGCTGTCGCGCTGCCAAGCCCTGACTGCGGATGTGTTGACGGATGCTGGCATTACCGGTGGAGCGGTCGATGTTGTTCTGCTGGCCGGCGGTTCGACCCGGATGCCGATGGTCCGAGAGTTGATTCAATCCATGTTCGCGAAAGCGGCAGCAACCGATATCAACCCCGATGAGTGCATTGCCCTTGGCGCAGCCCTGACCGCTGCGCTCGAAAGCGCAAAGCTGTCGGGAAGTGCTCCCCCAGTAGACATCCGAACGCACGATGTCACGAGTCATTCCTTGGGCATGGTCGTGTTCAAAGACGGAGGCCTCAAAAACTCACAGATCATCCGGCGCAACACTCGAATTCCGTGTGAGCGCACACGGGACGACTACGTCACCAGCCACGACAATCAGTCGACAATGGACCTGTGGCTCGTTCAAGGGGAATCTGAGCAGCCGCTTGAGTGCAACGCGCTCGGTCACTTTGAGTTCTTCGGTCTCCCGGCACGGCCCGCGGGCGACACCCGTCTGGCCGTAACCTTCCGCTACAACGAAAATGGCATCGTCGAGGTCGAGTGTGTTGATCTCAACAACGGATCGACCCTCGGGCATCGCCTCAGCCAGTCAGGACTGTCGCTGGAGGACGTCGGCCGAGGCAGCGTACCGCTTCACATCGCGCTTGTGATGGACTGCTCAGGGTCCATGTACGGACAGAGCATGAACGAAGCCCGACGCGCGGCCAAAACCTTCATCTCCACCACACTTGCAAGCAAACAACCCCGCAAAGTGTCGCTGGTCGCGTTCCCCGGTGGCGTCAAGACCCCCGTGACCGCTGACCAGCGGGTCGTCCTCAATGCCGTCGACCAACTCAGCCCGATCGGTTCCACACCCATGGCCCTCGGTCTCGCGCAAGCGCGGGCGTCGCTGAAGGCGTCGAGTGGTGCACAAAAGGTGTTCGTGGTTTTGACCGACGGACACCCCGATGATCCCGCGGGCACCCTTGATGAGTGCCACCGCATTCGCCGAACCGGCGGTCGAATCATTACCGTCGGGGTCGGTAGGCAGGTTCAACAGGGCTATCTGCGAAGCATCTGCTCATCCTCCGCCGACTATCACCACTGCGACCAATCCATTGAATTGGAAGGTACCTTCATCAATCTGGCAACTGAATTGAGCGATGGAGCCTGAGAGAACTATGGCCAAAGACCCCTCCCCCTCTAAAGAAAAGAAGCCCGGATCCGCGGGCGATGGCACCCTCAGCTTTGATGCAATCGCCGCTGAGGTCTCGGCCCTGAAGGATGCCATTGCAGACCGAAAAGAGTCGGAAGCGGTTCAGCAAAAGGCATTCGACACACTGTACGAAGAACTCAAGCAATACAAAGAGGACTTTCTTTATCAGAACGAGAAGCCGCTGCTGTTGGACCTGCTCCTGTTCTACGACAGCCTGAATTGGTTCCAGTCGAGCCTCGTCAAAAAGGAAATGAGCCCCGAAGTCATCGCGGATTCCTTCCAGTACCTGATCGATGAGATGGTCGAACTCCTGTACCGACGTGATGTCCTCCCAATGGAGGCAACTGAGACCTTTGACCGGAAGCGACAGAAGGTCATCAAGACCGTACCCACCACCACCCAAGACGACGACTACACCATCGACATCATCTTAAAACGTGGATTCACCCGAGGCGGCCGTGTTCTTCGGGCCGAGGAAGTGGTTGTTCGACGCTTCCAAGGCGAATAATGGAGACATTCTAACGATGAAGGATGTCATACTCGGCATAGACCTCGGCACCACCTTTTCGGCAATGGCCGTGGTGGACCAGTTCGGCAAAAGCACTGTGTTGCCGAATGCTGACGGTCACCCCACCACACCCTCCGTGGTTCACTTCTACGACAAGGGAAGTTGCGTCGTTGGCGAGGAAGCCGTGAAGAGCGTTGTCGCCGACCCTGCAAACTCCATTCAGTTCGTAAAGCGCTTGATGGGCGAAGACATCCGCATGGAGTTTTACGGTGAGGAGTACACCCCTCAGGCCATTTCGGGCCTCATTCTGAAGAAGTTGAAGGCGGATGCTGAAGAGGCGCTCGGCCATGGCATCGAAAAAGCAGTGATTACCGTCCCGGCGTACTTCAACTCCGCTCAACGCTCTGCAACGGCAGAAGCCGGCCGATTGGCTGGCTTCGAGGTGCTGAGCATGATCAATGAACCCACTGCTGCGGCGATTGCACACGGCCTCGAAAAGTTCGGTGATGAGCGCCGCGTGTTGGTGTTTGACCTTGGCGGCGGAACGTTTGACGTCACCATCATGGACATCGGCGGGATCACCTTCAAGACCATTGCGAGCGATGGGAACGCAGAGTTGGGGGGCAAGGACTGGGATGACCGCCTCGTGAATCATGTGGCGGAGGCCTTCGCATCAAAGCACGGCAGCGACCCAAGGGACGAGCCACAGCCGTACCAAGAGTTGTACGAGCGCTGCCTCGCCGCAAAGATTGCGCTTTCATCCAAGCCAAAGGCTGTGATTCCGGTCAACTTTAAAGGCAATCGTGAAGCCATAACCGTCACACGAGAGGAGTTTGAGGCGATGTCCTCGGACCTCGTGAGGCAGTGCGAGGACACTGCGAACCTCCTGCTGGACAGTCAAGAGATGAGTTGGGATGACATCGACGAGGTGCTCCTCGTTGGTGGGTCAACGAAGATGCCCATGATTCGGGAAATGGTGGAGCGCTTGGCGAGCAATGCATCCTTTCCCGGGGTTAGCCCGGATGAGGGCGTCGCCGTCGGGGCCAACCTCGCTGGCGTCCTGCGCCATCAACCCAAGCACCCCGCACTGAGGTCCGTCCGGCAAGCCCTGAAGGACCGCGCAAAGGGAGCCAAAGCAAAAACTGAACCTGCGGCGGACTCGCCCCACCCTGAACCTCAGGGCATTCCCGAGGTCGAAATACAGGACTCCTGCACCCACCCGCTCGGCGTAGTGGCGCTCGACTCAGAACTAAACGAAATGATCGTGACGCTCATTGAGAAGTCGACCCCCGTACCATGCGAATGCCAAGGCCGATTTGCCTACGCATACGACGGCATGACTGCAGTTCAGGTGGAGGTCACCGAGGGTCAAGGAGAGAGTCGCGATGAAGTGTTTGTGGTCGGACAGATCGTTCTTGAGGACCTGCCGCCGCGCCCCCGTGGAACGCCAATCGATGTGACCTATCGCTACAACGTCAACCAGATTCTTGAGGTTGATGTCGTCGATGTGGAGACTCAGACCACTCGCAGCGCGCGGCTTCACCTGCTCGGCGAACTGCTCGACTTAGAGGCTGCCGAGGACCAAGTTTCCGAGACACAGGTGCGCTGACCATGGATCCGCAGGCGCTCGACGACATCCACGGTTTCACAGCCTCGGTCGACCACCCCGACTTGTTTTCGTACCTCGGGATAGAGAAAGACGCCGACCGGAATACCGTCTTGCATGCGCTGCAAGTCCGAAGAAGTTGGGCGCAGGGTCAACAAGCCAATCCAAAGTTTCGCCAAGAGGCGCTCTGGCTGATCAAAAATATCGAACGAGTGAAAGAGGCGCTCACCAGCAATCGAAGCGACTACATCATCGACCTCCAGCGTCGAGATGAGCGTCAAAATCTCGATACGCTTTCCATCTTCATCAAGGGCACGCTGGCCGACGGCAATCTCACCGTACGGGGAGAAGAAGCCATTCAACAACAAGGGGAAGCGTTGGGATTGCCAGAGTCCGTCGTGATCCGAAGGATCGGGGAAATCCTCGCAGAGCGTGACGCAGGCACCTTGGGTGCGCCCACCGAGACGTCGGTTGAGGATTCGTTTGAATTGCCTGCACCCGATGACCTTTACGGAGTCCTCGACGTCGACCCCTCGGCACCCCAAGAAGAGCTAGAGGAGGCATATCGACGGCGCTACCGCTGGGCTCGGCAACTCCGCGACACGGACAAGAGCAGCCGAATGTACAGCCTGCTCGATGAGGCTTGGCGGGTTCTACAGGATCCGAATCGTCGCGCAGAGTTTGACGAGTCTCGAACAGCAAAGGAATCGACCGCACCAGACCCTCCCGGGCAAGACAACATCGGATTCCTTCCGCCCCCACCCATCACGCAGAGCCTTGCGCTGCCTGTTCCGAGTGTCGAGCAGCACCTTGCGGCCGTGTTGAACGATGACAACCCGATCATCAGCATGCCAACCGCGCGACCGGAGCGTGATGCGCCCCCTCCGCCTCAGATTCCCCCGCCCGGGGATGAAGACACGGACTATTCGCTTGAAGTGCTCGATGATGTGACCGTCGATGACCTCCCGCGACCGGAACCCCAACTCATTGAAGAAACCATGTTCGGTGGTCAACTGGACCCGAACCTTACACTCGCCGCGCCCGCCCCCGAGGTCGACACCCTCGACCCCGACCCAGAATCTGATGCAGAGGCCACCGATGATCCGCCATACGCCATCCCCGACGGGCCCGATATTCCCCTCTTTGGCTCCTTCAATCTCGATGATCTCGACATGAACCTGAGTGGCGAATCGCCCTCCGAGCCGAAGCTCCCCGACTCCGACGGACTCAACCTTTCGGGGGACCTCAGTGGCCTTGACATGGGGTTAATGAAGGTCGCACCTTCAGAGCCCTTGGATGGCCTCGACACGGGTGAGCCTCCCGCGGTTCTCAGCGCCGGTCAGGTGTTCAACGACATGGCCGAGTTGCGTATTGATGGTCCAAAGGTCATCCGCATCCGAACAGGGGCGCACCCCTTTCCCGTCCGGTTCACGGTCGCAAACGCCGGCGAGGGCCCCATGCCGGCAACCGTTACCAGCGATGCCGGTTGGGTGCAAATATCGCCGTCTGTTCTCGACCCAAATCGCCGGACTCAAGTGGTTGAGGCCTTGGTCGAACCGGATGGCATGCCTGGCAATGCTGCCAAGGCTGTGCTGACCATCGACGCTGAGCATGGAGAGGTCGAAACGATCGTGATCGATGCGATCAAATACGTGGTCTCTCCCCTCACCCTTTTTGTGTCTGCAATCCTCGCCGTGATTGTTTGCCTTGTTGTTGTGGCCGGAAGCTTTCTCGGTGTCCTTGGGTCCGAGGTGGGAGAAACCAACGACACCATTTTGGGCGTACGTGTGCGCCCACCGGCTGGCGAGGTGTACATCAACGACGAATTGGTCGGCAATCAAGGTCCTCTGTCATTGGTCAATAGCGTCCCGGTGGATGAGCCATTCCAGTTGCGTGTCGAGTTGGATGGCTTTGAGCCCTTTATCCGCGAGGTGGAACTGAGCAGCGGGGACGACGAGACCATCGAAGTCGACTTGGTGCTCCGCGATGCCGTCGACTTCGAACCGACTCCGGGCATGGTCGAGGCATCGATCGATGCCGACGCCATCGATGCAGCCATCGAAGCCCG
>DEBL01000068.1:0-5049 GCA_002348535.1 Deltaproteobacteria bacterium UBA2957
AAGCGAGTTGGGTTGGCTCGGGAGATTGTCATGGAGCCGGAAGTCATCTTGTTCGATGAACCCAACTCCGGTCTCGACCCAATCACCTCAGACGCCATTGACGCACTCATTCAAGAAATGAAAGAGGCGCTTGGCATCACCTTCATCATCATCAGTCACGACATCGTCGGCACTGTCAATGTGGCAGACCACATCGCGATGCTGTACGACGGAAACCTCGTGGCCTTCGAACCCACAGCTCGATTCGTTCGTCTAAATAACGAGATCGTTCGAAAGTTCCTTCGACGAAACCTCGTCTTGCCCGAAGGCCCCGATGAAGTCGCCCGTTTGCCCGGGCTGAAGTAGGACAGCACATGGCTTCAACCAGAAAACAAGAAATTGGCGTCGGCGTGCTCGTTGTCACCGCCCTTGGTCTGCTCGCATTCATGGCCATTAAGGTCGGCGCGCTGCGCAATGTCGGCGAGGAAATACAACTTCAGGTCACACTTGGCGACGCTGCGGGGCTCACTGAGGGTGCAGCCGTACGCATCGCAGGAGTCCAAGTCGGGCAAGTCCAAGAAATGGGCGTGGTGCACGACAAGGCAGTGATTCGCATTGCTGTCGCGAAATCGGCAAACGTACGCACAGACGCTGGCATCCAAGTGCGCGCCCGTTCCATCTTGGGCGAGAAGTATCTCGAGATCTCACCGCGTTCGACAGACGCCGCCCTCATCGCAGACGGCGCGACACTTGCCGTGACGCAACCACAGACTGAAATCGACGAACTCGTCAATAGCCTCGGCCCATTGGTTCAAGCGGTGGATGCCGAAGCCGTAAATGTAGCAATGAGTCGCCTCTCTGACGCCCTTGAGGACGACCCAGACAGCATTGCTCGCATGCTCAACAACATCGAAACAATTCTTGAACACGGAGCCACCGCATCCGAATCGCTACCGACCGTCCTCAATGAAACCCGCGATACTCTTTCCGCTGTGCGACAGGTCAGCGCGGATGCTCGTCCCATGATCCAACGCACCAACACGATGATGCAACGCGTCGACGCCGCGACGGAGTCATTGCCCACCATCACCACAGATGTAGAAGCCGCTGTTGCGGATGCACGCGCGATGGTTTCCGAGTCGAGAGCACTCTTGAAGCGAATTGACGAATCCGCCGCATCCATTGAGACCGTCATCGACAATCTGTCCGAAATCGACAAATGGGAGCTTCGCCGACTGCTGAGAGAGGAAGGGATTTTGGTCCGGTTTAAGGAAAATGAGGTTGAGGTTACCGACTAAACGCTCCGTCTTCACCTCGGCCTCACTTACTCCTCGGCCCCCGATTCTGGAACCAGTGGCTTTAGGCGAAAGCTGGCGTGAACATCAAGCGAATAGTTGGTCATGATGTGCCGAAGGTCCTCGTGAAGCCCAAGGCCTTCTAAGTATGTGCGTACCTCACGAGCGACCATCCGCACCAACTCCGATTTGGCCTTGTCGCCGCCGTCAATCACGGCACCGAGAACTTCTCTTGGACTTACGCCGATGCGGTCTTCTTCGTCCGACAGCAATCGCTTTGCAATGTCTCGGAGACGAGGTTCCTTGGGGCCATTTGGCTTATCCTTCACGTTCACCTCGGAGTGGAACCACCAAACTCAGAATCCGGCCCGCGTTGGTCACCACAACCATTTGGCGGCCATCCACGCCAAGTTCCGCGGAGACACCGGCAATCGCATACCCTGCATCCATCTCCCATTGAGTCTGGCCGCTATCGGTGTCGACGAGAAAGACCCCGCCGTTGGATGACCCCACGAACAGGCCCGCATCGGTGACCACCGGAGAGGTCAATGAGCCTGCTTCCGGCGCATTCCATGTCCAGTTTGGTGCACCAGTTACCGCATCAATCGAGAGCAGGCGTCCGTCCGACCCTCCAAACAGTACGGCGTCGCCCTGAATTACCGGTGCATCTGAAGCGCCGGCCTCAACCCGCCACCGGACGTTTTGGGTTTCGAGATTGAGCGATACCAGCGGGCTGGAAAACGCGGACACCAGAACGTCGCCCCCGACCACGACTGGCGAACCAATGATGTCGGGGTATCTCCCCTCACCCACCTGCCGCTGCCACTCCCTCGATCCGGTCTCTCTGTTTAAGCCGACGACGGCCCCGTTGTGGAACCCCGCAAGGACAAGGTGGCCGTGAACGGTGGGCGATGGAGCGCCATACAGCTCCAACTCTCCGATTCGCGTGAAATCTTTCTCTTGCTCGTGGCGCCAACGAATCTGCCCATCGGTCAGCCCGATCGCATACACCGCATTGCCCACGTTGGCGATGTACACGACACCGTCAACGACCATCGGCGTTGATAAAATGGGTGCACCGCCGTAGTGTTTCCACAACGGCTCTTCCTCACCGCGCCGATAGCACCACGTGTATCCAGCCGCGTCCGTAAACACGATGTCATCGTCGACGACGACTGCCGCGGATTGAACCGGGCCGTTGGACGCATATTGAAACACCAGCGTTCCGTTGGACCGGTCGAGCGCATACAACGCGTTGCTCCCGGCAGAACCCACCAGCACATGGCCTCCGTCAAAAACCGGCTCCCCGAGCTCTGTATGAGACGACGCCGCCAACGGTGGACCGGGAAGGTCCCGTTGCCACATCAATGCCGGAGGTGAATCCACGGTGCCAGAGAAGTTTACAGGTGCTGGAGTCGGCCGAAGGCCGAGCCCCAATACCGCAACAAACGCTGGCGCTGAACTCACTGAGCGTCCTGCAGGCGAGCCAGACCATCAGCAGCCTGCTCCACCAGTACAGACGCAGGCTTGGTGTCGATAAAGGATTGATACGCCGCCTTCGCTCCTGCGGCATCTCCCGACTCTTCGCGCAGCATCGCGATTGCGAGGTCAGTCTGGTCGGCCTCAAGCCCGGAGACCAACGGCCGCACCGTCGTCAAGGTGGCGATCGCCGCAGTGACATCGCCTGCGTCAGCCTGGGTAGAGGCATACTGGCTCGCCGCCGACCACCCAACGACACCGGAAGCGCCCACACCGTGGGCCGCTTTGAAGGCTGCCGCAGCTTTTTCAGCATCGCCGGCGCGTTGCCATGCAGCTCCTGCCTTGATCCAAGCAGCCACTGCCGCGGAGCCATTCGCACCGCCTGCAACGGCCTCGTACCGACGCGCCCCCTCTTCAATGTTGGCCTTGACCTCGGGAAGGATGCCTTCCGTATTCAACCCGAACCGCTCCTCAGCAGTCTCGACGGGCATTCGTCGATCGATGTCGGCAATTTCCGCTTGGAACCCACGCTGCTCTTCAATCTGCGCGTTCTGATACTGCCCGACGCCGAGCACCACCAACAGCACCCCTCCCACGATCGCCAAACCTGTCTTCCAGTGTCCCAAGAGGAGGTTGAGAACCTTCATCTGGGTCTTGAACAAGACATCCTCTTCGTGATCGGGGAACGGCATCGCCGGCGCACCGGGGTTGCCCCCATCCAGCACAGCGTCGGGCTCTACGGCCTCGCCGTTGTTTTCGTCATTTCCTTTTTTGCGCGCCGCTGCACGGCGTTCTTTACGGTTGGCCACAGGGGACCTCCTAATTCTAAGCGCGATGCTTGTATCCCGTTGAGGCCATTCGACCACACATAGCACCTTTGGGGCTTCCAAGTCGGCCTCGCACAAGGTATGAACAGTAATGCGTGTTTTCTTTTTGAAACCAGTCCTGAACGTGGCCCTGATTGGAACGGCTGCCTTGGGAACCGTAAGCTGTGAAGAGTGGCCGCGGCATCGGCACAAACCATCGACTCAGGCCGACGCGCTCGAGGCGGGGGAACCACCATCGGAGGGCTTGTCCATCGAATGGCTTACCGCCGCTGAAGAAGATGAGCCCAACCTCGTGCCTGCCGAAGGCATCCCGCTGGCCCAAGGCGAAGGCCTCAGGGCCGTGGGGACACTCGAAGGTCTCGGGTGGGATAGCGAGTCCACTGCAGATCGCGTCTCAGCGTGCGAAACAACCTTGGCGTTTCCTCCCGCAGCACCCGGCGAGTACACGGGCGATGTCGACTGGATCACTGTGACTCCCGAAGAAGAAGGCGTGCTGTGCATGGAACTAAGCACTGACCACCCAACGGCGCGCCTTGACACCGCTTTGTATGTCCTCGGAGACTGCAATGAACCCGTGGGCGTATTTGTGCAACCCGGAAGCACAACACCCATTGGTATGGATGTACCAGCATCACACATCCGCTGGGCAATCGGACTGGATGCCACGGCATCCGTTGCAGTGGGGCTCGCGGGTTTCTTTCCGGATGATGCGGACCTCGACCTCGACTGGACCGCGTCACTGGCTCTCGTACCTTCCGTAGAAGGCGCGGCCGATATGCTGTGCCCGCGAGGCTCCTGATGCGCTGGGTTTCAATCGCCTTGTGGATGGTGACCACACCAGCTTTCGCAGCCGAGTATCGGTCCATCACCTTGGCCAACGGTCGGTCCATCCCGGCCCAGATTGGGGAAGTTACTGCAACCGAGATGGTGCTCTCCACGCCGCAGGGCGAGGTCCGAATCGCTCCCAATGAATTGAGGAGCATGGATCCACTCTCGGCGGAGGACTACGCCGCTCACGAGGCATGGCGGGTCTTGGTGCTCCCCTTCTCCGGCGAAAACACGCAAGACAATGAGACTGCGCGCCTGTACATCAACCGTGTGATCAAGGGTATTCCTGCCGTTCAGACAGTCACAGTGGACGCGCTCCCACCCTCAGTCGGAGAGACAACCCGCCGCGCGCTGGCCATTTGCGGCACAGACCTGCAGTGCGCCACACGGCACGGCTCCGATGCGGGCGTCGATATCGTCGTCATGGGTAAAACCTCCTCGACGGACCAAGGCAGCGTGCTCGATGTGGGGGCCGTCTTCGTCGACACCCCCGAAGCTCGCCAACGCGAGTCCATCCTTTACGATGACGCGCTGTTGACTCAACGATCGTCGATTCTCAAGGCGACCTACAAAGTATTGTTCCTGAGCCCGCCGCCGAATCCGAGCATCCCTGAGGATGCGGTCGGGCCGCCAGTGGCAGC
>DEBL01000068.1:5374-6412 GCA_002348535.1 Deltaproteobacteria bacterium UBA2957
CCGCCAGTGGCAGCGGCTTCCCAAGTCGCTCCGCCCCCCCCGTCTGCGCCAGCATCGCTCGCATGGACCCCCCTGCCCGGGATCACGGCGCTCAATCAGGGAAACCCCACCGGGTTCGCTACCGCAGTCGGCATTGTCGGTGTCGGCACCGCCGCGTCGGTGGCGTGGTCCGGATACGCCTCATACTCCGCACCCCAAATGGTCGCGATGAGTGCGCTAACAAGCTACGGATTGACCGTTTTTGTCAATCACATGTTCGTGACGGATTGAACCCACCGCTCATGGGCTGAGGAAAATAGTCGCCGTTTCTCCGGCTGTCGTGAATGCCACAGCGCGCGAGGTTGTGAAGGCAGCGCCTTCATTCGGCGTCACCTTGAATGTGTGATTTCCAGGTGCGCACGATACCGTCAACGGGAGCGACCCCACGGCTTTGCCATTCATGGTAACCACTGCCCCTGTTGAACCGAGCAAATTGCACTTTCCAGAAACCACAGCTGGATCGAGGCGAAATGGTACCGAGACCTTGGCCGACTGAACGCTGACCTTACGGCTGTTGGCCTTGTAGTCGTTTTTCTCCACTCGAACCTCATGCACGCCAAAAGGCACCTCTGTCTCCGTCGGGCTGCGTCCAATGCGACGGCCGTTCACATAGACCATCGCCTGAGGGGGGTCCGTCGAGATGGTCAGGCGTCCCACGGATGGCGTATCGGTGGGCGCGCCCCATGGGTTTGCTGCAGCGGCGGGCGCTGGAGCTGCACCAGAAGAAGCAGGGGCCCCCGTCCATACACTCACCGGATCTCGCTTTGCCGCCGACCGACTGGCTTTGGCTGACTTTGCAGCTTTGGCGGCTTTCGTCGTTTGCGCTTTGGATGCCTTCGCGGCCTTTGACGCCCTCACCGGCTGGGGTGGCGCGGACGCGGTCCGGCCGGTCGATGTTGCAGGCGGTGTCGCAGCGGGACGGTCCGCTGGCGCATCGGCTCCGGGTTCCACTGCAGGCGGATCATCAACCGACGCATCCTCTGGGTTTTCGGCGCCCTC
>DEBL01000326.1:0-13861 GCA_002348535.1 Deltaproteobacteria bacterium UBA2957
CAAGCACTCGGGATCATCGAGGTTTCGGATCAGGTGCGCCACGAATACTGGGGCTGCTTCTGCCGCAGACGGGCTGGATCCCAGTTGTCCTTTGATGGACGTCAGCCCTCCGTTTGTAACGCCACAAGGGGTAATCATGTCGAATCCGCGGGACCCGCCTTCGAGGTAGATGGCCGCACCATGCATGGACACACCTTGACTGAAGTGCATGCCAATCGCTGCAATCTTGTCGGTGCCGACCCAGATGCCCGGAAACCCGTCGCGGCGTCTGGCCATGATGCCGAGTTCCAGCATCCAGTCCAAGATGGCGCGCTCCATTGTTCGAACCGCCATCTTCGCCCCAAGTCCCCGTTCCCAGCAGTTGACGATTGCGTACACCATCAACTGGCCGGGCCCATGGTAGGTTGCGAGGCCTCCTCGCTCGGTGTGAAACAGTTCGATCCCCTCAGCGTTCAGTCGCTCGGCACTCGGGAGATCGGGCACCGTGCGCCGCCCAGTGGTGATCGTGGGTTCATGTTCCAACATCCAGACCACCTCCGAATCGTGACCGGCAATGACTGCTGCACGGCGACGGCGTTGGTGCTCCCACATTGCCTTGTAGGGTTGCCGTCCAAGCCAGTGCCATTCGACCGTGCTCAACGGAATTGGCCGGTGTACGAGGTTGATGACCGGTAGATCGCGAGTCCTTCGCGTGCCAAGACATCCAGCACCGCAGTAAGTGGTATCGCCAGCAGCATCCCCCCTATTCCCGCGAGGCTGCCCCCGGCCAGCAAGGCGACCATGACGACCAAGGGGTGCAGTCCGACCTTGTCGCCGACGACCTTGGGAGTGAGGTACCAACTTTCGATAAACTGGGGCACTCCGAATGCCAGTGCCACGTAAGCAAGATGAATGTCGACGCCGTATTTCATCAGACACAGCACAGAGCCCAGCAGAACGCCCACCACCGTTCCGAGGTAGGGAACTACGAAAAGCGCACCCGACAGCAAGCCGACGGCGAGAGCCATGTCGACGCCGGCCGCCCAAAGCCCGATGCTGTACAGCACAGCGAGCACGGCACAGACCGTGAGTTGTCCGCGAACAAACGCAGCCAGCCGTTCATCAACGGCTGCCATGATGCGGTTCACTCGAGGGCGATGACCCATCGGTACAAGCCCCCGGACAAAAGCCACCATACGGTCCCACTCACTGAGGAGGTAAAACGTGAATATCGGCAGCAGTGCGAGGTTGATAATGGTGGTGAACAGCCCGAAACTTGATGCGAATAAGGTCGTGATGAACTGCTGAATCTGGGTTCGGGCGTTGGGTGACAGGTCTCGAATCAGATCTGGAAGACTCGCCTTGAGCTGCTCCAAATCCAGCGGAACCGTCTGTCCAGTCTGCTGTTCGATAAACGCGGCTGCAGGATCGATCAGCGCGGCCAAGTTGTCGATGTAGCCCCTTACATTTCCGCTCAGTTCGATGAACTGGCCTGCCATCGCTGGGACCATGACCACCGTAAAGAGCACGGACAGCAGCCCGAACAATACGAAGATGAGGGCGATTCCGATGTCTCGTTTGTAGCCTCTCGCTTCCATGGAGTCGGCAATCGGGTCAAGCAGATACGCAGCTGTTGCTGCGGCCACCAGTATGCTAACGATCGACCAGAGCGCGTACACGAGCCCGCTGAGTACCGCCAGGAAGACAAGCAGCCAGCCCAGTTGTTGGCGCAGAGTTGGGCCTGCAGGCGGGCGCGGAGTGACACGAGGACGGCCCATTGGCCCACCGCTCAGACTGGAGGGGGTGCGTCGAATCATGGGTTCACCACCAAGACTACACGTCCGGATGCGACGGCATTTCCGAAGGCTGGGCTGTTCAGTAAGAGATTGGAGTCGGCCGTTGAGAGGTTCAGCTTGCAGTCGCGTTCGCTTGATTCCGCCGTGAGAAACAGTGGGTGATCACCGGCACGCGTCACGGCCTGCATGTCGGCAGGATCGTTGACGTACAGCACCGGTGAACGCACCCGAAGAACATCAGGGTGAACCATGGAATGATGGATCAAAATTTCATCGGTCGACGTTCGGATTTCCGGCGCCATGCACGGGTTGAAGGCGAGGTGGCGCGCATCCAAGACCACACCTGTTGGTCCTTCAAGGTTCTTATTGATGCTGATTGCGATGTTGTCGTTGAGCAGCATGGGTCGAAGCCACCCTTGGAGCTCGAGAACCCCGTCCATTTCGATGGCACCATTGCTCAAGTAGCGGGTCTCTTGGACGCGCCAGCTTGTGAGGCCGTCATCCAGTCGCCGGGCGACATCGGAAGGTGCCCCGGTCTCATCGGACGCCATCAGATCATCCGCACTACGGGTTGGGTCGTACCGTACGCGGCGCGCGGCGTCATCCATCAAGGGTTTCAGGCGCTTGAGGGCATCTTGCTCGACCATACCGATGGACTTCCATGCGCCAACGGTCCGGTCACTGCGTGACGTGACCTCGAGTTCCATCGTTGTCCAGTTGATTTGCCCCGCACCCACCGTCTCAACGACGGGCTCGAGGGCCAAGGCACGACCAAGAAACAGCAGACCGATCATGTCAGTTTCACCGCATTGGGTCGCCGCAGCAGAGTCTCGATTCCCTGCAACAGTTGGTCGTCGGGCAGGACTCGAATGTCCTCTCCTAGGGTGAGCTCAGTCCACGCCATCTCGGGCACTCGGACATGAAGGTGTACCGGGCAATGCCCTGGGGATGCGGAGAACAAGTCGGTCAATGCGGTCCGGTGATTCATCGCCTCCTCGCGCTCCAGCATGAGATGAACGACGCGGGTTCGACGCTCACGGACATCGGTCAACAGTTCGACCGATTCTGCGATGATCTTACATTCTTCACCCGCTTCACTGTGCTTTTTCTCGAGCTTTCCACGCACCAGCAGCGGTACCTCCGCACCCAACGCGGTTCGGGAGTTGTGCCAAGGGTCCGAGAAAAAGACACATTCCACACTGCCGAACTCATCCTCGATGGTGGCAAAGCCCATGTCGTTGCCGCGTTTGGTTCGAACTTTTCGCAGTGCAGAGACCATTCCTGCGACGGTGACCTCTGCTTCATGCTGTTGGATGCCGAGTCTGTCGATGGTGCAGCTTGCGGCCGACGCCACCACATCACGGAAGGCTTCCACTGGGTGTCCTGTGATGAAGAAGCCCAAGGCATCTCGCTCGTGGCTGAGTTTGACGGCCTGTGGCCACTCTCCGACGTCATTGAATCGAATCTTCGGGCGGATGCTCGCGGCCATTGCGCCGCCGAACAATGAGGTCTGGCTGCTATTTTTCTCGGTTTGAACCTTCTGCGCGACGGTGATGGCTTGGTCGATGGACTCAAACAGTTGGCGGCGCGGTTTATGGGTCCAGTCAAATGCCCCGCACTTGATCAGGCTCTCCAGTACTTTTTTGTTGACGCGGCTGAAGTCGAGGCGTTCCACGCAGTCAGAAAAGCTTTGAAACGACCCGCCAGCATCTTCGCGGGCCTCCGTAATCGCCTCGACCGCACCGGTGCCGACCCCTTTCACTGCCGCCAAACCAAACCGGATCTGATTGCGGTTGTCGGCCGGCACGTCAAAGCTCGCGTGACTGGCATTCACGTCGGGGGGCAGAACTTCGATCCCGGCCCGTTTGCAATCGCTGATGTAGAGGAGGATTTTGTCGGTGTTGTTCCGCTCGATGGTCATCAACGCCGACATGTATTCGGCGCGGTGGTGAGCCTTGAGCCAAGCGGTCTGGTACGACACCATTCCGTAAGCAGCAGAGTGGGATTTGTTGAATCCGTACCCGGCGAAAAACGCGAGCAATTCGAAGATTTCATCGGCGAGAGACTCGCTGATCTCGTTGCGAACTGCACCCTCCACGAAGCGGACCTTTTGCTTGTCCATCTCCTCCTTTTTCTTTTTCCCCATCGCTCGCCGCAGGAGGTCTGCCTCTCCCAGAGAATAGCCGCTGAGTACCTGAGCGATCTGCATCACCTGCTCTTGGTAAACGATGCCACCGTAGGTGCTGCTCAAGATGGGCTCCAGCAGTGGATGCGGGTACGTCACGGCTTTGCGACCGTGCTTGCAGTCGATGAAGGTATCCACCATCCCAGAGCTCAGGGGGCCGGGTCGATACAACGCCAGCAAGGCGATCAGGTCGTCGATGTTCGATGGCCGCAGGCGCGTAAGCAGCTCTCGCATGCCGGACGACTCAACCTGAAACACCCCAAGGCCATCGCCGCGCTGAAGCAGCGCGAATGTGGCTTCGTCATCGAGTGGTAGGTCGTTGACGTCGGGAAACTCGCCGGTGTTGCGGCCGATCATCTCTACGGCGTCACGAATCTGGTCGAGCGTCTTGAGGCCCAAGAAGTCAAACTTAATGAGGCCAACCCCCTCGGCGGCTTTCATTTCATACTGCACCACGGGGCCACCCTCTGGGCCGTCGCGATACAGTGGCGCGTGTTCAACGAGCGGGCGGTCTGCGATCACCACGCCGGCGGCGTGCACACCGGTCTGACGCGTCATTCCTTCGACCCTTTGGGCGAGACTAAACAGGCGGCCCACAACGGGGTCGCCGTCGATACGGGTCGCGATCCGTTCCTCTTTGACGGCGTCACCGAGGGTAATCCCGAGGTCATCGGGAATCAGCTTCGCAATTTGGTTTGATGCATTGAAATCGAGCCCAACAATTCGCGCAATGTCTTTGGTGGCAGCCTTTGCCTTCAGGTTTCCGTAGGTGATGATCTGGCTTACTAGGTCCGAGCCGTACTTCACGCGGACGTGCTCAATGACCTCCTCGCGGCGGTCTTGGCAGAAGTCCACATCGATATCCGGCATGCTCACCCGTTCCGGGTTCAGGAACCGCTCGAACAGCAGTCCAAACCGGATTGGGTCGATGTCAGTGATGCGCATCGCCCAGTTGATGACGGAACCCGCTCCCGAACCGCGACCGGGGCCGACGGGAATCTGCTCGTCTTTGGCCCAGTTGATGAACTCCGCCACGATCAGCAGGTAGGCGGGAAAGCCCATCTGGATCACGATGTCGAGCTCGAAGTCGAGCCGGTCCCAATATTCTTGATGGGTGGATTCATCGACGCGCTTCAGGCGTAGCTTGAGGCCTTCAGCGGAATACCAACGGAAGAATCCATTGATGTTTCCAGCGCCCTCTGGACGAGGTGGGATTGCCTCTTCAGGGGGAGGGAGTCCGTAGTCGCGTGGGGGGGGGAAGGCCCGATAGAAGAAGGCCCAGTTTGCATCGGTATCCGGTTGCGCCCCTTCTGGATCTTCATTGATATCTGGGGGCTTGGTGGCCGGAAAATAGTAGGTGTCCATCGTGAAGCTGAACTGGCAGCGATTGGCGATCTCGACGGTTCGCTCAATGGCATCCGCATCGTCGGGAAACAACTCCCGCATTTCCGCCTCAGTCTTCAGGTACTGCTGGTCTGTGGGCAGGCCGTGACGGTCTGGGGAGTCGAGCGTCTCTCCGCGTGCGATGGAGTTGAGCAAATCCAGCGTCACGGCGTCTGTGCGGTGAAGGTATCGGCAATCGTTGGTTACGACGGTCTTGAGGCCGAGTTCGTCTGCCAAGAGTCGAGCGCGCTCATTCGTGCGGTCTTGGCCGGGCATCCCCACGTCTTGCAGTTCGAGAAAGAGGTGTTCTTCGCCGAGGATGGTCTGGAGAGTTGTGATTCGGTCGCGAGCCGTATTGAGATCATCACGGCAACTCGCACCGATCGGGCCCAAAATGCCACCGGTTAGGACAATCAATCCTTCCTTGTGTGCATTGAGTTGGTCCAAGTCGATGCGTGGTCGAAAGTGCATCCCATCGAAGATCGCATTGGTGACCAGAGCACACAGGTTCTTGTAGCCCGCAGGGGATTCAATCAAGAGGACAAGATTCCAGCCACCATCTGGTGTTCGGTCATCGAACTGGTCAATGCCCTCTGGCCAAACCCATAGTTCGGCACCGAATACGGGGTGGATGCCTTTGCTCTTTGCGGCTTTGTAGAATTCAACGGCCCCGTAGAGGTTGCACGTATCGGTCAGTGCAATGGCCTCCATGTCCAACTCTCGGGCGCGGCCGACAATCTCGCTTGGTCGCATTGCGCCATCGAGGATTGAATACTGGCTGCGGGTGTGGAGATGGACGAAAGGCATAGCGATGGAGAAGCTAATTCGTTCCGTGCGGTTGGGGATCACCCGCCCGAAATCGAGCATGGCGGTTACCTTGGTCGAGGAGAACGAATGCGGTGCACAGCAATCAGGATCGGACAATGACGGGGTGGCTGTCATGGATGTACGGCATCGCCTACCTTGCGTTGGGGTCGCTGGTTCCTTTTTTGGCGCTTGTCTTGACGCAACGGGGTGTAGACGGTGTGGTGTTGACCCTTGCCTTGGGGGTCCTTCCACTAAGCCGTTTGGTGTTCGGTCCGCTGTGGAGCGTGCTGGCAGACCGGTACCAAGCGCCAACTCAGATGGTGCGGATGGGTGCTGTCCTGAGCACCATCGGAGCGTTGCTGTTGTGGGCCGTGCCCGCAGGATGGTGGGTGGTCGTTGCCATGATGGTGTTCGCTGTTGGGCGAGCACCGGCCGGGCCCGTTCTCGATGGTTTGACGCTCAGCTCCCTTACGGATCGAAACGAGTACGGACGGATACGCCGCTGGGGCTCCGTGGGGTTTATGGCGGGCGTGATTGGGGTCGGATGGTTGGTCGATAACGCGACCATCGGGCCCATCGAGGTTTGCCTGGTGGCGACCGTACTCTTCATGGTGCTGGCGCTTCAGATGCCGTCCAGCGACGCCATGGAGCGCGTTGAGATCCTTCCGGCGCTGCGGGAACTGTTTCGAGATCGCTTCGTCCGATGGATGATCCCAGCGGCAGCATTTCACTTTGCCCCCCACGTGGGGAACACCTCCTTCATCGCGGTTCATCTCGACGCCATGGGTGTGGCTGCGTTGTGGACCAGTGCAGCGATCGCCGGCGGCATCGTCCTCGAAGTGTTCTTAATGGGTCGCTCACAACGGATCTTGGCGCGCATTCGGGCCGAACACCTCCTTCTGGCCTCAATCTCATTGGCGGTTCCACGATGGATTTTGATGTCGCTGCTTACGGATCCGGTTCTTATCGTTCTCGTCAACACGGTTCACGGGATTACCTTCGGGATGTTTTGGATTTCGGGAGTTGCGCTGATGAACGAACGCGCGCCGGTCGCCGTGTCCACGAGTGCTCAAGGGTTGCTCGCGCTTGCTGTGGGCGGCTTCGGAAGTTCCCTTGGAGTGATGGGCGCGAGTTCGATCGCGACGACATTGGGCACGGTGCCGATGTACTACGCGGCGACGGTGACGGCGATTTTGGCCCTGTTGTGCGCGATTATGGCCGTGAAGGCGCCGCCCAAGCAAGCCTCCCGGTTGGGTTCATAAGCATGCAAGACCGGCATGCGACGATGCTTTTGGAGCGGTCAGTTCGGTGGACGGCGTGGAACAAGCCGGGAGGCATACCCGTGTTTCCCCCGCATGACGATCCCGAGGGGGATTGCCTTCTTGGCCGTTCGGAGTTGGCAACAGATGGTTGGGATGCGGCCTTTGCCGGCGGAATTGCGCATCGTCTTGATACACCCACCTCAGGACAAGTGCTCAGCGCAGCCACCCCTGAAGACTTGGTTTGGTTGCGCGGATTGTTTGCATCGCGGCAGCTCACGAAGGTCTACCGATTCATTTCTTCGGCATCCGTACCGTGGGACACGCATTCGATTGATCGAGCAATTGCTCACGATCGACGCAAGCGAGGACGAATGGTGGTGCAACGAGGCCATCGAACGCCGCATCGGGGACGGTGGATGGACGCGCAAACGGACTTTCGACGGATCGGTTCGACACGGGACGGTGGGCATGTCTGGGAAGCCGTCATGCGAACGGGTGTGATGCATCAAATTCGGGTCCACGCCGCATTTGTCGGCATCCCCCTACGGGGCGACCGACGATACGGTGGTGGCCTTTCGACGAACGAAACGGTGCCGTTTCTGCTCCATCACTTAGGGCTGGTCGGTCCCGGCCTCGATCCGCCGCGTGCCCCGATCCCCGCCTATTGGCCGATTTAGAAGCGCAGGCCTCCGTGAAGACCTGCGGTTGGCATCCACGACTCGCCCATGTCCATCATCGAAGCATGCACCCCGGCAGTGAGGCCCGGGACTTTGTTGAAGTCGTAGCTCAAGCCATAGGCCATGCCGGGTTGCTCAGCCGTTACCCCTTCCATGCGTATAAAAACCGACACCGCCGTGAGCACGTCAAGACCGCCGCGTACTCCCACGTGCATGAGATCAATGTTGCTGCCGTTGCCACTAAACCGGTGGAACCCGGCTTCAGGACCCACAAACAGGGGACCCAGCGTCGCGTGGTATCCGACACGAGCCCCAACCTCGTTGAGTTGTTGTTGATTGCTCCATGCCAGTCCAACATCGGCGAGAGCCACAGTTTTGCCGGCTTGTGCTTGGGGAAGCGTCAGCATGGATACGAGCAAGAGGAAAACAGTCTTCAGCATGGGCACTCCGGTTTGATTACAGGATAACGAGTTTTTTCCCGAGTGATAGGGTTGTCGGCATGAGTTGGTTTGAACAAAAGCTTCAGGGGCGCGACCCGAGTGAGTTGGAGGCCGAGTTGGGTCGGTTCGTTCGTGCTGCGGGTGTGGACCGAGCACTGGAGCAGATGTGTGGACCCTACGGGTGCCGTCGCTTCGTTATTCGGTATGCGGTGATGAATGGTTCGGTGTCGCTCACCGACCTTGAGACGCATCCGTTGCCGTTCGGCGGCGGTCCGCCCGATCCGAAAGGGGCTGAGGATGCATTTCAGCCGCTGGCGGCTGCTGTGAATCGCTTGCATCAAAACATGCGAACCAGTCTGGCGTGGAGTCGGGGTGCGGTCGCGGTTCTGCGCGATGCCGAAGGTCGGATGCAGATCATGCCGCTGTTTGACGAGGATGCCGATGAGGCCGTCCTTGCTGACCTCGAAATGCCCGGCCCCCCGGGGCATCCGCTTGAAGGAATGATGTACAAGGATCGTGTTGACGCGAATGAGGCGGGCATGGCCGCCGTACACGGTGAGACCAGCCGTCGACGCGGGTCTTGGTCGGGGTGGACGATCAGCGATGACGATGCCACGTTGGTGCTGAATCACACGACCGGTACCTCACGGCATCGCGTGCGAGTGTTGGGAACATTTCATCCAACGACAAGTCGCTTCATGTGGGCGACCGACGGCGCGTTGTTCGATGAGCCCGCCTACACATGCAGAGCGTACTCGGCAACGATGGATGCCATCATGGAGCTGTCCATGGCGACGTGTTCGAGACTGGGCGCGACGTGGCTGTTTATGGAGTCAATGAACGACGCGGGTGACCTTGTACTTGCGGCGGTTTGGGACTGATCGGCTTCGCCGGTCAAGGGCCGGGCTTCATTGGCTGAAGTCGCTGCTCCCAGTCTTTGATGCGTTGGGCGAGATTGTGTCGCCACACTTCCAACTCCCGCGGTGTCGGGGTGGGTTGGACCGGCTTGATTTCCCACGCAACCCCACCCGGTCCATCGGCGATCGGCTCGCCGCACAATCGACGAAGGGCTTGAAACGCACGCTCGGGCACATTCCGACGACCGTCTTTGGTGCTGATCAATAGAATGTCGAAGCCTTGCTCCCTCAGCATGGTGAGGTCCTCACGGTAGTCGTCCTGCATGCCCCGTGGGTCTTCGTGGTAGTACAATCCATTGATGTCATCGACGAGATGCATGGAGCGCGCGAGGGTGTAGCCGTCCCGCGCAAAAAACTCGATTCTCTCCAATGGGACCGTGTTCGTGGGGTGCTGGTGCGACATTTGGCCGGCGAGGGCCAGCGCGCGATTCGAGGCATCGGCCTGCAGGGTCAGCCCGACGTCCAGCACGGCGCGACCGGGATGATCCGCAAGTCGTTCGAGGGCGGTTGTCTCCGGTATTTGCAGGACAGGCCAAGGCCACCGAATGAGTTGACCCGCGCTGATTTCGAGGGCGCCTATGGGGACGACGATTGCCAGCCATTTGCCCCAGCCACGCTCCACAGCAAGCGCCGCCAGCGCCGCCTGTGCCGTGACGACGAGAGCCAAGAAGCGGACCGGGAAGTTGACCGGCTCTGCGATCAACTCAAGGGTTCGATTCAGCCAGAGCATGGGAAGCCGAACTCGGCCGCCGGAGGCTGCCATTTTGACCTCTTCTCCTCCCATGGTGAGGTAGCTTCCGAGTGAAAAACACAGGGCCATGGCTGCAACAGCGATCCATGGCAGCGCCTCCCGCGGTCGCCGGATTAGGGCGACGAGCGCCAGCAGCGAGATCGCAACTCCCAAGTACCGACCGCCGCCATAGCCCTGCTCATGCTCGGTGGTGGCGACTCGGCCGTATGCGAATAGTTGGGTGGGATCGAGCCGGCTCCCGAGCGAGTCTGTGACCTGCTGCCCCTTCTCGGTGAAGATGTGGACCAGTGGCGGGTCGCGATCAAACTCTGGCGCCGCGTAGCTCAACGCAAACACCCTGCCGATTGGGAGAACGATCACCAAGAGAAGGGCTGCTGCGAAGGTCATCCGCTTCAACTGCTGGAGCCTGTCGGGGGCCACCACCAGTGTCCAGGCGCAAATCACGCCGACCGCGCACCCGAGGAAGAATCCCAGATAAAAACAGCTGAGGACGGCACCCACCATCGACAAGGAGACCCACGCCCAAGGTCGGTACGAGTCGGTTGATGCCAGCGCCTTCAGCAGCAGTCCAAGCCCCAAGGGAAGCCACCACAGATGCGTGAGTTCACCGACACCCACAGTAACGAAGAATGCGGTGACCGAGCCCGTCAGCAACACCGTTCCTGAAACAAGCCCCGCCAATCGGTTGCCGGGTGCGAGGATTCTCCCGAACCATGCGCCCACCATTCCAGTCGCGAATAGATTGACCAGAACGAGGAGGTTGGACAACAAAATGATGTCAATGAATGGAAAGGCAATGGCGACCAAACCGTTGAGCGGTTCGATGGGGTACAAGTCCATTCCGTCGGGGAAGTTGACCAACTGAGTGTTGAACGGAAACGAACCCTCCCGCCACACACTCGCGCGCATCCACCACAGGGTCCACAGGTGCTTCATCCCGTCGGCCTTGGGGCTGCCGAGTGCCGCGGTTCCGGGTTGCACAATGGTCGGCCATGTGACCGCCGCGGTGACCGCGAAAAACCACAGGGATTCGACCCACCATTTTTTCAGTTTATCGACGTGTGCGCCCATGCTGCGGATGATGGTAGCAGCCTCCGGTTTAATCGGTTGAGCTTTCCTCGCTCAAGGTTTGGCCGCGAACGGATTCTGGCAACTTCGGATCGGCTTCAGCTGCTCGCACATATTGGTACATCGCACTGAGTCCGTGATGCACGTAGTCGATGCGAACCTTGGTTTCATTCAGGGCATATCGGATGCCACCCATCACCTGCTGAGGCCGCGAGAACGGGTAGGTGTCGAGCTCAGTGTACTGCATGGCAAGCCCGAGGCGCATGGCCTCCCGTGTTGAGGTTTCGAAGTACTCGACCTCATCGGGTGCGGCGCGAATCGCAAGTTGGTAGGCCGCTGCCGTTCCCTCCGCGTAGCAGAATGCCTGCATGGCTGGCAGTTCTTCTTGCAGTTTGAAGTAGCCCCCAACGTAATCGGGCCAAGGTGAGCGGTCTGTTGTCCACTGGTAGGTGTCGATCATCCAGCGTGCAACCTCGAGACCGAACGCCGCGACTTCTTTGTTTCCGGTGCGGCGGTGGTAAGCATTCGCGGCCATGACCGTCCACGGCCCCATTTGCACCAACGAGAGCCGAGTGGTGTTGTCGTAGGCATAGTAGGGCCACGGCGCATCGGTGTTTTTCTTCGCTGCTCGCTCGCGGAAGACGGGCATGTAGTATTCCCAATATTTGTCCAGCGGCTCGAGCCAAGCATCATCGTTAAAGTGATCGGCGAGGTAGACCAGCGCCAACGCGGCCTCGCCCGGCACAATGTCGTTGGTCGTACCGTGATACGGATGACCCTTGGGGACGTGGTACCCAAGGAACTTTCCGTTGTCTTGCGCCATGAACTTCGTGAAGTTTCCAAGCTTGATGAGCAGGTCGTCATACTCTTTGGTGCCGGTCTGCTTTGCGAGGTCAACGATGCCAAGGATGTTGATCACAACTGCGCCCAACTTCACGTTGTTCTTGTACCGGTAGTACACCATCTCCCCGTGCTCATCCGACATTTCAGTGAGCATCTTGGATTGGGTGAAGCCGAGCGTCTTGCGTGCAGCGTCGAGAAACTCGGGACGGGGGTCCATCTCGTAGGCCTGAACGAGGTTCCATGTCGATAGTGTGTGCCGCACAAGGTTGTTTTCGTTCGCGTAGCGGTTCTCTTCTGGCCAGAACTTGTACACCACAGAGCCGTCAGGCTGGAGGTTTGCGAGGTACCACTCCCCGGCGCGCACAACACCCTCGCGCACCCGGTCGATTGTGACCGCTTCGAGCGGCACCATTTTGAAGCCGCGAAACAGCTCGATCAGGCGTCCGTCGCCGGTTTCAGCATAGTGGCGGGTGCGGAAGGATTCAAAGTGCGATCCGGCCTCGCGCCACGGTCTCTTGCTTGGCATTCGACCTTCTTTGGCTGCGGTGCGGAGGAACCGATCGGGACGGTTCAATGAGCGCGTGTAGGCCACAGAGCCGGGCAACACGGCACGGTTCTTTTTGTCGGCAGTCAGCATGAAGGTACCGTCAATTCCGAGCTCCCAGAACCGAGCCAAAAATTCGTCACTACGGGGCTCGATGTACGCGCGCTCAACGACGCGGTGAATCTCAACCTTCAGGTCACTGATGTGGTCGCTCAGGGGAGGGAATCCGTAGTACTCAATGCGGCGTCGGTGGAGTCGTTCTAAATCTTGGACAAGCTCCTCGAGCGACTTCTGCAAGTTGCGGTCTTGAGAAAAGGCAACGGCGAGTTCCCGGCCCTGCCCGCGTAGCGTCGCCACAAAGGTCCATTGCCCCGTCTCAGAACGGAGATCCGGAATGGCGGCCGGTGGTGCGCCCGCTAGGCGCGCACGCACATACTTAATCAATGTCCCAGCCAGCTTTGCGTCGAAGGTTACGCTGGCTTTGCGCACTCGGTAGATGAAGGAACCATCCGTGACGCGAAGCAACTGGAATCGATTGAGGTGGTCGTGGTGATACAGCCGAGACAGGACGCGCCCACCGACATCGGTGCTCGGGGACACCCCGTGGTTGACAATCACAGTCCGGACACCCTTATCGAACATCAACTGAGCGGCTGCGTCCTCATCATTGGCCATGAGTGCGGCTTTGATGCCATCGTCATCGAAGAGCCCGCTGACCTCCGCGTCTTCGGGGAGGCCCTTGATCTTCGCAAGGTCGTCAATCAGAATCGATCCTCGGTTGGCCTTGATCCGCTCGAGTGCGCCGGTGGATAGCGTATCGGTTGATACCTTTCCCAGCGCCTCCATGATTCGCGCCTCGTAGCCCCCGGCGTGGGCGACCACGATGCCCTTTTTGGTGTAGGCGGTTGATGTGGCATTCTCAGGCTTGGTCTGGTCACAACCGGACAAGCCCAACATCATGGAAAAAACGAGCATTAAGATGCGCATGGAGACTCCGAGAGTGAGCGCCCTTATGTGATTCAAGCCGTTCTTGCACGCGACTCTCTTGGACCCGCGGGTTCCCCTCCCAAGCAGGCAGACGATTTGGCTCGCGGTGCACGCGCGGCGTTATCGCATCGGTCGTACCTACTGGGCGGGCTGCTGCGTGGCCTTGGAACGCCCGACGGGCACCAGTCGACGCTTAATCAAGAACTTGGCGACGCTTTTCGC
>DEBL01000326.1:14038-14349 GCA_002348535.1 Deltaproteobacteria bacterium UBA2957
TTCCCCTCCCAAGCAGGCAGACGATTTGGCTCGCGGTGCCCGCGCGGCGTTATCGCCGGTCGTACCTACTGGGCGGGCTACTGCGTAGCCTTGGAACGCTCGACGGGCACCAGTCGACGCTCAATCAAGAACTTGGCGACGCTTTTCGCGAACAGTTCATTCCCGCGAGCATCCGGGTGCCCTCCATCGAAAAATAGCGGCTCGGCAAGGGAGTGGTCGGCCTCGAAGGCATCGACCAGTTTTTCGGCGAGACGGTCACCACTCGATGGTGCCTCGACCACGATGGTTCTGTCTGGGAGTCGCACCATTCG
>DEBL01000041.1:0-4869 GCA_002348535.1 Deltaproteobacteria bacterium UBA2957
GGCGCGACGGTACCGTCTTGGCGACGGCATCAGGTTCAACCATTTTCCGTGAACCGACAGACCTCGCAGTGGCGCCGGACGGCGATTGGGTGATCCCCGACCCGACAGTCGGCACGTTGTTTGTCACGGCGCCGGACGGAACCAATGTTCGCATGATGAATGCCGGAGTCACCGAACCCTCATCTGTCGCCTGCGATATGGAAGCCGTGTACGTAGGCGGAATCGACGGCGTGGCTCGGATTCCATGGCCGGATGGAAGCCCTGAAGTCATTGATGACCGACCCGTAAACGGGCTCTACATCCGTGGCGAATCTGTACTGGCCGGTGGACCGGAGTGGGCCGTGTTCGAAGTCGGTTCCCAAAGCGCTGGTATGGGCGGCAGTGAGATTCGAATGGCCGGTCGACTGATTGGCGATGAAACCATCTATGTCGCAGACTGGGGTGGTGCGACGGTGTGGGCCATTCAACCCTGACGACTTAGGGTTCTGACAAGAGAGGATGCATGCAGGGCGTGGACCAAGAATTCGTATTTATTCTGGCCGGTAGTTTCTTCTGCGCATTTCTTACTGTTGTGGCGCTGGGAGGAGCATTTCTCATGGTCCGCCTCCGCCAGCAAGAGCAGCACGGGGGACCCGCCCCCGAACCCCCCGTGATGACTCGAGATGCACACGCCGCACCGCTGCGTGCCGATCCCGCGCGGCCTCCCAGCGTGGCTGATCGGGCCGGCTTGGATGCCGAAACCTTGCCCATGCCAGAGCCTCCGCCCTCCCCGAAGCCGTCTGCCATGAACGAGCCGCAGTCAATTTCAGAATTTCCGACCTTCCGCCCCGAGGCCAGCGGCACCAAGGACTCGCCACAGACGCCGCTGGGACTGGGAGATGCCGCGTCGAGTTCCGATGAGGATGCCGAAACCCGCGTCCTCAAAAAGTCCGCGGGTCCGGTCACCGACACCATTCGGTCGCGACCGCCACCCCTCACTCCGATATCTTTGGTTGACGCTCTTGATGAGGAGAACCCAACTGTGATCGTCGATCGAACCAAACCTTCTGACCGCGAGGATGACGAATGAGCGACTGCCCTCTTGAACCGGTGCATACCGAGGCCGGTGCTGTGTTCACTGAAATGTTAGGCCACTCCGTTCCGCTGCGTTTTGGGGACCCCGAGACTGAGGCCAATCGAGCCCGATCCGGCGCAGGCTTGGTCGACCTCGCGCATGTCGGAACGGCGTCGCTTGAGGGACCCGATGCCCGCAGGTTCTCCAATGGCATGTTCACGAACAACATTCGAAATCTCTCCGTTGGGTCCGGAAATCGTTCAGCGATGTGCGATGACCGCGGACGGGTCCAGGGCCTGCTTGATGTGCACTGCACCGATACGGAACGGTTCGACATTGTCCTCGAAGGCGTGACTGCAGAGTGGTTTGAGGAACGCTACGGTCTCTACATCGTGTTTGATGATGTGGAACTCAATGTGTCCGACGCTGACCCGCGCGTGATTTCATTGCAAGGCCCCTCAAGTGAATCAGTCCTCCGAGATGCGGGATTTCCCGTCCCTGCAGAAGGCAACCTCCTTGCAACAGACGGCCCGATTCGAGTCGCCGCCAAAGACCGCTCTGGACTGGGTGGATACGACATCGTTGTTCCCTTGGCCCAACTGCTGGACAGATGGAACGCATTGATCGCTGCGGGCGCCGCCGTCATCGGCTTCGAAGCCCTCGAGATTCTCAGAATCCGAGCGGGGCGACCACGGTGGCCTGTCGATGGTTCAAAGAGCACCTTGGTCCATGAACTTGGAATCAACGAAGAGGTGTGCAATTTCAACAAGGGCTGCTACCTCGGCCAAGAAGTCATCAACCGAATCGATGTGAAGGGGTTGATTCAGAAACGGGTCACACGCGTGGTGCTACCGCCCGCCAAGGGCTCCATCGGCGACACGGTACACCTCGACGGAAAGACCGTGGGAACCATCAGCAGTCTGACGCGCGGAACCGAGGACAGCGTCGCACTGGTTTTTCTGCGAAAGGCAGCGTGGGACGCCGAACATGTTGCTGTTGAGACTGCCGAAGGTTCGGTCGATGCGCGCGTGCACAGGGACTGATTCTTGATCACAAGGCGAACATTCATCGGCGGCAGTGCAGCGGTGGCTGGACTTTCAATCGGAGGGTCTGCTGCCGCCTCAGCCTCACGCCGTACGCCCGACGATTTGGTGAAGCGCGCGATGACTGGCCTCACACCCGGCCGCTTTGTCGACGCACACAACCATGTGGTCGGTGTCGGTCACGGAGACAGCGGATGCGCGGTTCATCCGTCGATGATGGACGGAATCCGGCATCCGTTCAATTGGATTCGTTTCCGGGCGTATGCCCGGGCCAGCGGAATCGAGTCCCTCGATTCCATCGACCAAGACTACATGGCTGTTCTTCGAGAGCGTGTCGAGGCCTTACCACACACGGGTACGCATCTGCTGTTTGCGTTCGACCAAGTCCACGGTGAGTCCGGTGAGCCCATCCCGGCTCATACGGTATTTTATGTGCCAAACGACCATATGCTGCGCGCGGTTCAGACCTCCGACCGCTTCGCCGCATGTGCCTCCATTCACCCCTACCGGCCGGATGCCGTCGATGAAATTCACCGCATGGCCGACGCCGGAGCCGTGGCCATCAAGTGGCTACCCAACGCCATGTGGATCGACCCGTCCAGTCCTCGGTGCATTCCCGCGTACAAGGCCATGCACGATCGAAAATTGACCCTCATCAGCCACGGGGGCGAGGAACAGGCGGTGCCTTCACCAGACACCCAAGAGTACGGAAACCCGCTTCGGCTCAGGCTTGCATTGCACCACGGCGTCCAAGTTGTGGTGGCCCACTGCGCGAGCTACGGCCGCAGCCTTGATCTCGACAAACCCTCTGCGCCATCAACGCAGTCCTTCGATTTGTTCCTGCGCATGATGGACGATCCCCAATGGTCCGACCAACTCTACGGTGAGCTGTCGGCCGTCCTGCTGTTCAATCGGGTCCGAGGCGTGGTCGATACGCTCCTTCGCCGAACGGACCTCCACCCGCGGCTTGTTCATGGGTCCGATTATCCAATCCCAGGGATCGACCCCCTGATCAATCTCTTACAGCTGTGGAGTCTGGGCCTGATCGAGTGGGCCGACCGCGCGCCACTGGCCGCGCTATTCCGACAAAACCCGCTCTTGGGCGACTTTGTGCTCAAACGCGTCCTCACGGTCGATGGAGGCCCACCGATTGGGTTTCCTCCATCGGTGTTCTGCCCGCCAGACGCACTCTTTCCCGCACTCAATCGGTCCATCGCTGCAGACGGATGAGCGCCATCACGCCTCGCCCCAATCCTCAACGGGCCATCCCCGTTTGCGCGCAAGTCGGGCCAGCCGGGGGTCTGGATGCACGGCGACTGGCCGTCCGACACGCTCCAGCACAAATCGGTCGGTGTAGCTATCGGTGTAAAAGGCGCAGTCTCCAAAAGTGACCCCAGCCTCCTGCAGCACCGGCTCTGCAGCGGTGACCTTATTTCTTCCGTAGCAGACCGCTCCGTCCCCGGTAAAGATGCCTTCCTCCACATCAAACACAGTGCAGATTACGCCATCGAGATCGAGCACTTCGGTCACGCAAGCCGACAAGTACGTGCTGCTACCCGTGAGCAGATAAATCGGCTCCCCGAGATCACGGTGATGTTGAAGGGCAGCCTCCGCACCTGGCCGAATGCGATGAGCAACTTCTTCCGCCCAAAACAATTCAGTTTCGGCCCGTATGACCGCCTCCGACTGGCCGCGAAGAGACCGGATGGCATCGCGGACGCCATCGTCTACATCGCCCACTCCCAGTTGGTAGGCGCCGATCATCAGCGCCATTTTCGCAGCCTCGAACCGACTCATCTTTCCTTCTCGGACCTGCCGCTTGACCCAGAGCGTCGCAGAGTTGCATCCGAGCAGGGTTCGGTCGAGGTCGAATAATGCGATTCCAGCCATAGGATGTCGTAGCCCGCTCCAACGCGTGGGGATACCCCAATTGCATGTCAACGACCACTCCTCCGGAACTGGATACTGGACTTCCCGGATGCGGGTTGGGCCTGTACGCCATGCTGCTGATGTTCATTTGTTTGTTGGGTCTGATCGGCATGATTGGCGGAACCATCGGCCTCTTGAATAGCGAGCCTCAGGGGGCTCGAAGCTTGGTTCACGGATCCGAAGTCCCCACGTGGCGCCTCCAGCCGATGCGGGATGCTGGCCTGCTCGAACTCACCGAGGTGCCCGGTGCGTGGCACGACGAGAGCCCCATGTACGACGGCACGACGTCGTGTGTGGTTCGGACCGGCAGCGTCGGTCGCCTCGCAGACGGCATCGCTACCGAAATCTCTTGGAGTGCCATCACGGAGACCGAGGTCAAACGCACGGAACAGGAGCGGATGAGCATCACCATCCACGGCAGGGACACCGCCTTGACCTGCCACTTCGGGCCCGAGGAGGGTGCAGACCGATTTCTGCGTCAGGTGGAATCGGAGCGAAAGAAAGCGTTGGGTGAGGGGCCTACTCCGGAGTCTCCGGACGCACCCGATCTCGGGCCTGCGTCAGGCGATCGGTGACCGAACCCACCCACTGGGTTCGGGCCGCAACCCGGACGCCCTCGTCGTATCGGGCGAAGGCCTTGGAGCGGAGTATGGCCGATTTTTCGACCACGGTTTGCCGGTAGGCATCGCGCTGATCCGGCGGAATGGAGCGCGGGGGTGGATACTCCACCATCGCGTCATACAGTGCCACATAGGCATCACCAAGAAGCAGCAAGCCCTCGAGGGCAAACTCGGGCTCTCCAAGGTGAAACATCGCGATGGCCTGCTTCTCTGCTGACGCAAT
>DEBL01000041.1:5248-10686 GCA_002348535.1 Deltaproteobacteria bacterium UBA2957
ACAATCGCTGCGGCCGCTTCGGTCTGCACACGCACCAAGGCCAGCCTCGCCTTGGCCCGAATCCAAGACCGTCCATCCGTTCCCGAGTTCAGTGCTTTGAGGATTCGTCGGATGCCTCGCCTGGTCTTTCCAGCACGGGTCTCGGCGATGCCTCGCTGCAGTTCCATGCTGCGCTCATCATCACCACTCCAGGTTCCCCGACGCTGCAACTTTCGAACCGTCTTCATCGACTCCCGGTGGTCGCCCATTTCCTCAAGGCAATAGGCCATTCGGAACCACGCATCCGCTGCCGACGTCGAATCGGGCCACGATGCCGTGACGTTACGATAGGCATCCACGGCTTCAGACCACTGTTCGGTGACCTCAAGCAGCACCCCTCTATGGTAGGCAACCTCATCCGGAACATCACCCGGCGTCGCCGCCGCAGTGGCCAGCATCGATGCCGCATCGGCAAAGGCCCCAATGCGCCGGAGGGCGACGGCTTCTTCCAACAAATCGCCTTGCGTCGCGGGGGGTGCGGGCGGAGGCTCGGGGACTGTGATCCCCTCGCCGACCACGGAAGCACCCGCATCGACCGACACCGCTTCTCCCGCCATCGCAGCTGCAATGAGGCCCACCATCAACACCACATCCCCTCCTAAAAAGGCCCCTCCCCCGGACATTCACCGGGAGAGGGGGGGTACCACCTTGGCGGTGAGGACATTCTCTATGGCCCCCCCTAAAACAAAAGGGGGGTACCTTGATCACCGCTTCGGCCTTCCTTTTCATAAAGGCACGGCCTCCACGGCAAGAGCTGGTTCCCAAATGGAAAACACGGGGGCCAAACGATCAGTCCGAAACACCCTCCAGGCAGTGTTTAGAGGATAGCTGGAAGCGCCCAAGGCGCCAAGCGTGGAATTCATGCTTTTCGAACGGGTGGCGCAACCTTGAGGCTGGGCTACCCTTGCGTCCCATGGTCGCCGCCTCATTCATCATCGCCGCCTACCTGTGCTGTCTCGGGCTCTTGAGTCTGTGGGGCATCCATCGGCTGGCGCTACTTCGGTGGTTTGCCATGCCCGACCCAACGCCCAAACATGCCTTGAATCGAGATGCCACAATCCTTGTGCAGTTGCCCATCTACAATGAGCCGGCGGTCGTGGCTCGGCTCATCGATGCTGTAGCCGTGATGGACTGGCCCCAACTGCGGATTCAGGTGCTTGACGATAGCACTGATGAGTCCACTGCCATCATCGCCGAGCGGGTGCAATGTTGGCGAAATCGGGGAATCAACATCCAGCACATACGGCGAGCCGACCGAACGGGATTCAAGGCGGGCGCATTGGCCCATGGACTCCAGCTCGACGCTGCTGAATTTGTGGCTGTATTCGACGCTGACTTCGTCCCAAATCCCGCGTTCTTTACCGAGACCATGGGTGGGTTCCACTCGCCGAACGTGGGCATGGTTCAGGCGCGCTGGGGGCACCTCAATCGCGACCAAAACTGGCTCACTCGGGTTGAGGCTCTTCTGCTTGATGGCCACTTCGTAGTTGAGCACACCGCACGGTATCGCACCGGCCGGTTCTTTAACTTCAACGGCACCGCTGGCATCTGGCGGAGGCGAGCCATCGAGGAGGCAGGTGGCTGGTCCCACGACACCGTCACCGAAGACCTCGACCTGAGCTACCGGTCTCAACTCAGCGGATGGTCCTTTGTGTACCGCGAATCGGTTGTGGTCCCCGCTGAGCTTCCCGCATCGATGCAATCGTTTCTGACGCAACAACATCGCTGGGCGAAGGGTACCGCTCAAACCGCGCGAAAACTGGCCCTCCGGATCGTGCGGTCACCCGCGCCCCCTCGCGTGCGAATCGAAGCCATGACTCATCTCACAATGGTCTTGGCGTACCCGGTCGTATTCGGCCTCGCCCTCTTGCTACCCCTCGCCATCGCCGCACGCCTCGATAGCGACGCATCGGTGCCACTGTGGCTCGACATGCTTGCGCTCACAACCACCACAGGAAGCATCGGCGTCTTCTATGCAGCTGCACTGCGGTCCGGAGGAACGTCGCTGCGCCACCGCATGCTGGAGATTCCCGCGGCCATGGCGTTGGGAATTGGCTGTTCAGTCAGCCAAAGCATGGCCGTTGTGGACGGCATCCTGAGCAACGATGCGACCTTCGTCCGAACGCCGAAGCAGGGACTGCGATGTTCACCGGCGATTCATGCCACTTCGGGCAACCAACTTCGAGTGGTGCTCACCGGTCTCATGGCCATGTATTACACCGTTGCGCTGCTTGCCGTCCTCGCGGCCGGGCAGTGGTTGAGCCTCCCGCTTCTTGCGCTGTGTTGGGTGGGTTTCGCGGGCGTGTTTCTCAGTCTCGCGGGCGAGTCGGTGCGCACTGGGGCAACTGCTGAAATGGATCGACAACAATCGGCCAGTTTGCCGGGCGGTCTGTAATCGACGGCGATGCGGCAATGCCGATCGCATGAAACGGACGCGGATCGACACAGCCTTCGATCTCGAGCGTGTACCGCTGGGCGAGACGGGCAATCATCACCGCCCGCTGCGCTCCAGATCCAGCGGGCTCAGGGCCCGTCAACAGCGGCGACCACGGCCATCCCCCCTCCTGAAGGGCACGCACAAATCCAGCTTCCGATCCCAAGCCTTCCGGGCACGCCGCTCGGATCACAATGGTACCCCCCGGCACCAAAGCAGGCGATGGCGACTCACTGAGGTAGGTGGCCGCACGACTCGCTTGATACAGACTGCTGGCTTTGGATGGCGGGACCTGCAGGACTACACCCGGTGCGCATGAGTCCACCCATCGCCATGGATTCAGTCTCCGGAGGCCTTCGCGAACCACCGCTTCGGGGGGTCCGAAGAGCCACTCAGCGATCGCCGGTACCCAGACCAGAGCATACCGGCACCGTGCCGCCCGTCCGAGTCCATCGACGGCCTCGCGGAACGGATTTCCGTCCATGGACCCAATTTGCACACCGTCGGCCAACACCCGCGCCCGGGCATGCAACGCGCGGATGGTCTGCCGACCGCCGCACCCCACAGCGACCGCCTTGTGACCGCCACTCACTCCCGCGTATTGATGCAACTCCACAACCCCTACGGCGATGGAAAACGGTGCCTCAGCCACCCAACGCGACACCGATCCTTCAATGCCATCAACCACTGCCGTGGGGATGGTGTCATCCGGATCATGCTGACGCGGTCGAAAGCGTGCCACGTCACCCAGTTCCTCGCGGGTCATTCGACGGTGCAATCCAAGCCCGACCACAACGGGGCCCGGGTTACTCATGCGCGCCATCAGTGCGTCAAGCGCTAAAACAAGGTCGAGGTGTCGGGTTCCGTCCGGGATACAGATTGCCGCTGGTACTCCACACCCCCAGGAGCCCAAGGCCCCGGCTGGGTCGCGTGCTGAACGAACTCCCATATCAGCGCCATCAGAAACGGCAGGGTTGAAAACAGCGGCGGCCACCAAGGTTCCTCCCACGTACTCGTACCCATGTCGTAGCTCGCGAGCGCCGCGTAGGACAGCGGTACCAAGGTCGCCAGAAGCGTCCAAGCCCGCACACCACACAACAGCGCGGGCACCCACGCCCACAGCACATACCATGGATGCACGGTTGGACTCAGAAGCACGAAGGCACCGCCCGACCACAACGCAATACGAGCGAGATCGGGGTACAGCCGCACGGCACGGAGGACCATCACGGCTCCGATTGCCACGGCAATGGGTCGGGCGTAGATCCCCGCAATCGATTCGATCAGCCCGAACAGCAGTCCATTGAAGGACCAGTGTTGAACGTAGGTGTGCATGCCCGACCACAAAGCCGGACCGGCATCGAGAAAGGGCCATAGGGTCCCGAAACCCACCAGCATGGCAACCAGCATGAACACGGGTCGACCCCGCCAGATTCGCGGCAGCAACACCATCGGCAAGAGCTTGATCCACATGCCAAGCGTGGCCCATACGCTCCCTTCACGCCGCTGCTCCCAAGCATAGATGGCCTGCAGGAGACAAAGCAGTGCAAGAGATTCCATGTGGCCGCTGCCGGCGGACTCCACAGCGCCCAGAGGATGAAGTGCATAGAGCCAAGCCGGACCCAAATGCCGGTGCCTCGACTGCAGAATCAAGCCAATGGTCCAGACCACCCCCACATCAGCGAGCCCCATGGCCATTTTTGCGATCCATGCTTCGGTCGTGATTTGCGCCAACATTCCGAACAACCAGATCGCCAGCGGCGGATAAATTGCAGAAATCTGCGGGTGCGCCACGCTCGCCCGCAACGCCTCGTTTCCAATCCCGTCCAACGCCGAACTGGCGGGCGGGTGGAGGTACGGGTTGAAGCCCGACCAAGCAACATGACCTTCCCAGAGGTAACGAAATACATCATCGGAGAGGCTGGCGGGACTGAGCACCAAGATAAGGCGAACAAGGAGCGCGAATGCGACCAAGTGCCGAAGCCCCATCTTGGGGCGCGGGAGGACGCAGACGAGCCCGCCCCACAGCACCAAGATCGCGATGGCTGACGGAACATGGGCGCGCAGGTCTCCGATCGAAACCAACGCGACGGCACTAATCAATGCGAGAACGATGCTGCTCATTGCTGACTCGTCTATCCTGAGCGAGTGAGTGCATCCTCTTCCGATTCAAAGTCTTCTCGGTCACGATGGGCAGTGATCCTCGTCCGGGCACCCGCCGATCCCGCCGTTACGCGCTCTGTACTTCCACGCAGCAAGCCGATCAAGAGCACGGACCTTCCGCTTGTCACCCGCGTCACCGATCGTCTTGAGGTCGCCAACGCAACGGCTGCACGCCTGCGCGAAGTCGGTGCCAAGGTGGTGATCGTCGAAGAGCCGATCGAGCTGGAAGAGACTTCGTTCTGCACCATCCATCCTGCCCAATTTGCCGCCCGTCTGTGCGACCGATGCAGTGATGCGATCTGTCCCGGCTGCATCGCAGATGCACAAGGCGCTGCACTGTGTGTGCGCTGTGCACAGCGGCGCGATGATCGGGTCCGGTCAACCCGAGTTCGTCAGCTCTTTGTTCTGCTCGTGTTCGTTGCGTTTCTATACAAGGTTTGGGATCACCTAAAGACCGATGCAGAACAAGTTCAAGGCACCGTTCCGATCACGATTGGGATCGTTCAATTTGCCCCCAAATCTGCCGCAGGGGCCCAGATCATTCGTCAACTCAATCAGGCCGATACAGACCCTCAACCTGGCTCAAGCCTCAAGGACATCGCAGATTGGTTCAACGAGGAGCACACCCGATATACGGCCGACAAGGACCGACGCTTCCGCGTCGAGACCCGCGGCCCCTTCACGGTGGATGTTGAGCCGCCCACTCTTCGTGAAGATGGAGACTCTTGGTTCCAAGCGATGTTCCGGGCTTGGCAGTACCCGCAGTACTTTAAGGGTCTTGCTCGAGACCACGGCGTGCCCA